>JAENWE010000310.1 GCA_016650185.1 Vicinamibacteria bacterium
GCGGGGGCATGGGCGAGGTCTATCTTGGCGAGGATCCCTACATCGGGCGCCGTGTCGCGATCAAGATCATCAAAGGCGCGGACCCTACCGCCCGCGATCGCTTCCTGCATGAGGCCCGGGTGATTGGAGGCCTCACTCATCCCGCAATCGTGTCGCTGCTCGACTTCGACTTTTCGAGCGACGAGCCGTTTCTGGTGATGGAGTATCTCAAGGGGCAGGGACTCGACGCCTGGATACAGAGTCCACACTCCCTGACCGAGCAGCTCAGGGTGCTCGATGATCTCTGCCAAGCCCTTGAGTACGCCCACGAAAACGGCGTCCTTCACCGCGATGTCAAGCCCTCGAACGTCCAGATCCTTCCAAACGGCCATGCCAAGCTGATGGACTTCGGAATCGCGCGGGGGGCTGCCGGCAAGCTCACTGCGACAGGCTCGGTGATGGGTACGCCGGAATACATGGCTCCCGAAATCTTGAACGACGCGGCGTACTCTGCGAGGTCCGACCTCTACGGATGCGCCGTCCTTCTCTACGAGATGTTCACCGGTTCAAATCCCTTCGCGGCCAAGACGGTAGCGGCGGCGCTCACCAATGTCCTCACCTTGAATCCTCAGGATATCCGGACCGTGCATCCCGGTTTCCCTGCCCATCTCGCCGAGACGCTGATGGCCTGTCTTCGGAAGGAACCGGAGTTGAGGCCCGATGGCTTCGGCGCGCTGATCGCGGCGGCGCGGGAGGCGGGTGGCGGTCTCTCCCAAGGAGGCATTCCCGAGACGCGAGCGATCCCACATTCCGGAGTCGAAGCGCCCGCACTACGGGCTGCATCCGAGATTCAGCCATCCGCCTCATCGAGGAAGACATCATGGGCCGCGCTGGGGGGCCTCGGAGTTGTTGTGATGGTGGGCCTGGTGTGGACTCTGAACCGGAATCCGGTCCCGCGGGCTCCGGCTGAAGGCCTCATGACGACGCCGACCCCGCCGCCCGCCGCCTCGGCCACCCCGAGCTCGATTGAGACGGAGCCAGTCGGGCGGGCGGCCGGACCGCGGGCTCGGCCCGATCCCGCGCCCAGGTCAACTCCCGTCGTCCGGCGGGAATCGACCTCTGCCACACCCCTGGTCCGCCCGACGGTTCCTATCACCACGGCGACACCCGATCCTCCGCCGGCGATTCCCGCTTCGTCGGTTGCGGTGGCGGTGAACGCACCCACGCCTCCACCCCTGGCCACACCCAGCCCGACCACGACGCCGCCGGTTTCGGCGCCGGCTGAAAAGGCGGCCCCCAATCCAACCCTGATTGGAGTGTCGCCGCGAACCGTACGCCGGGGCTCCAGTTGGGCTCTGGACATCGAAGGAAGGGACTTGCGTCGCGACCTTACCGCGAGCGTTTTGCAAGGACGGCGACCGGCCGGGGGGATACGGGTAGTGCGGCAGGAGTTTCTCAGTTCCGCGCTCTTTCGGGTCACAATCCTGATCGAGCCTGAGGTGCCCCTGGGCGCCTATACCGTAGTTCTTCGCAACGCGTCGGGGATCGTGACCCAGGGCGTTCAGATCGAGGTGGTGTTGTGAAACGCGCGTCGTGGCTCGGTTCTGCGATTTTGTGGATTTTCCTGACCGCGGCTTTCGGGCGGGCGGAGCAGACCCCCTCGGACACGAAGAGTCCCGAGGTGTCTCAGCAAAAACAAGAGAAGATCGCCGCTCTGGAGACCGAGCTCGATCGTCTGCGCGCCGAAATGGCCGGCCTGCAAAAGGAGTTGGAGCGTTTGAGGAGCCAGGCCGCGAAGGCCGACGATCAGGGGATGGCCGCCCGCATCGCGGTCCTGGAGGCGACCCAGGTGAAGATCGAAACTGAACTTGCTCGCATCGCCGAAGAGCTGAGGCTGATCGGCGACGCGCTTGACCAGGTCTCCGAGAACGACCGCAAGCGGCCGACCATGACCGTCTATGGAACCCTACAGGCCACGAAGTACAACCAGAGAGACTCCATCCTTGATGCGGAAGCCTTTGAGTTGGTGCTATCCGGACGGCCGCATCCGCGTCTGAGCTTCTTCGCCGAGATCGAGTTCGAGCGGGCGGCAAGCGTGGGCGGCCCGCGCGGAGGGGAAATCGTCATCGAGCAGGCCTACGCGAGCTACACCTTCGCGCAACTCTTCTCCATACGATCGGGCGTTCTGCTCGTCCCCTTCGGCAACGTGAATGTCGATCACTTCGCGCCGCTCCGCGATGTCGTCCGCAAGCCTCTGGTTTCATTCGCGATTGCTCCCTCGGACTGGACCGACAACGGAGTGCAGATTTCGGGTCGCCGCCTGCTCGGCACGACCTGGCTTCTGGAATATGAGGCCGCGGTGATTGCCGGACTCGACAGCCACATCACATCGGTGGGCGCGCGCGAAGCGCGGCAGGCTTTCGGAGTCGACAACAACGGGAACAAGGCCACGGTGGGGCGATTCGCGATCAAGCGGGGCGGCTCCTTCGAGACCGGCCTCTCCGGCTATACAGGAAACTACGACGACTTGAACCGGTGGCGGCTGAAGGGATGGGCGGCTGATCTGCGCGCCGAGGTGGGTCCGCTCCGGCTCACCGGTGAGTTCGACCACTTCACCGCAGACCGTGGGGTTCTGGCCAGCGGACAGCTCACGGGCTACTACGTGCGGGCGAGCTACGACATACGCGGTGGATTTCTCAAGAAGCTGGCCAAGGACTTCGACGACCCGCGCCTGACCTTCGTGGCGCAGTTCGACTGGGCGACCATCGAGGGACCGACCGTTTCAGACTCGCTCTTCGAGAAGAATCGCGAGACGGGCGTGACCCTCGGGTTCGCCTACCGCCCGTCGCGGCAGTGGGTGCTCAAGGTGAACTACGAAACGAACACGGCCACCAACCAGACTCTCGACCGCGGCACGCTCAAGGGCTGGCTCGCATCCATTGGGTTCGTCTTCTAGCGACGAAAACCCGACAATGCGTTCGAGCCCGATCGGCGGTTGTCCGCGCCCGGCAGGGCCGCGCTACACTCGCTTGATGAAGATCGCGGACGCGGGCAAATACGTTTCGATCCTGTCATTGGGTGTGCTGGTCGCATGCGCCACGAACCCGGCCACGGGCAAGCGGCAACTCATGCTGGTGAGCGAGGGGCAGGAGGCCCTCATGGGGAAGGAGGCGGACGCTCAGTTCCACGCTCTCTATGGCGATTTTTCCGACCGCGGGGTTCAGGCCTACGTCGAATCAGTGGCCCGGCCCTTGGCCGCAGTTTCGGAGCGGCCGGACCTGCCCTGGACGTTCCGGGTGATTGACGATCCGCAGGTGAATGCCTTCGCGCTCCCCGGCGGCTACATCTACGTCACTCGCGGGATCCTCGCCCACATGAACTCCGAGGCCGAGTTGGCCGGAGTACTGGGCCATGAGATCGGTCACGTCACCGCCCGGCACTCGGCCAGCTCCCAGAGCAAGCAGCTTTTGGGCGCGCTGGGGCTGGGAGTGGGCATGATCCTGTCCCCGACCCTTCGTCAGGGGGGCGAAGCGCTCAGTTCGGCGTTCGGGCTGGTCTTCTTGAAATTTGGGCGCGATCAGGAGAGCCAGGCAGACCGGCTGGGCTTGCGCTACCTCGTGCGCAAGGACTACAAGCCGGAGGAGATGCTTGATGTGTTTCGAATGCTCGATGGCGTGACGAATGCGGCTGACGGCGACCGGATCCCGAACTGGCTCTCCACCCACCCGGCGCCTCCGAACCGGATCTCGGATATGACCCGCATCATCGCCGAGCAGGGATCGAGCGGGACGCGCGTCGGTCGGGCCGAATTCATCTCAAAGCTCGACGGCCTGGACTTCGGCCCCAACCCGCGTGAGGGTTTCTTCCGCGAGCAGGTTTTCTATCACCCGGACATGGCCTTCAAGATGACGTTCCCGGTCGAATGGGCCACCGAGAACGAGAAGCAGGGCGTGTCCTCGATGCCCTCAGCCAAGGATGCGATCGTTCAACTCACCCTGGCCCAAGGGGAACCGCAGGCGGCGGCGACGGAGTTCGCGAGACAGCAGGGGGTCCAGGCAGGCTCGGTGGAGCGGGGGGACGTCAACGGTTTCCCGGCCGCGTCGATCGAGTTCGAGATTCAGGATGAAAAGAATGGGCCGCTTCAGGGCATGGTCACGTTCGTGAAGCATGGCGGCCGGACGCTGCAGCTGCTCGGCTACAGCACGCGAACCAGGTACGGCGCGTACCGGTCGACGTTCACCAGTTGGATTCGCAGCTATCAACGCCTCACCGATCCGCGGATTCTCGCAGCCCAGCCACTTCGCCTGAAGATCGAGACCGTGCGGTCGGCCACCACGATCGCGGATCTCTCTCGCGCGTGGAAATCTCCGGTGAAGGTCGAGACGCTTGCCCTCATCAATGCGGTCGAGATCAACCAGACGATTCCCGCGGGCACGCTGGTGAAGCGCGTGGTGGGCGAGATCATTCAGTAGCCATCAGGAGAGAAACGAGCCGTGGATCTGGGACTCAAAGGAAGGAGTGCCGCGGTGGCGGCGGCCTCGCGCGGGCTCGGGCGGGCGACCGCTCTTGCGCTGGCGAGGGAAGGCTGCCTGGTCGCCATCTGCGGCCGGGATCCGAAGAAGATCCGGGCGTCGGCCGACTTCATCGAGCGAGAGACGGGCGGGCGAGTCGTTGCGGTGACCGCTGATGTCGGATCGCGGGGGGACTGCGAACGCTTCATCGGCGAGACGGTCGAAGCCTTTGGCCGACTGGACATACTGGTGACCAACACCGGCGGGCCTCCCGCGGGGACTTTCGAAGCGATGGCCGGCGACGAGTGGGAGAAGGCGTACCACAACCTTCTCAGCAATGTGTTGAACCTGGTCCGCGCGGCGGCGCCGCACATGAAGAAGGCCAAGTGGGGAAGGATCCTCAACATCGCTTCGCTGTCGGTGAAGCAGCCGATCGACAATCTCGTCCTTTCGAACACGTTCCGCCCCGCAATCGCCGGGCTTTCGAAGTCTCTGTCGAAGGAACTGGGGGCGCACGGGATTCTGGTGAACACGATCTGCCCTGGATACACACGCACGGATCGACTCGAAGAACTCGCGGATGAGCGGGTGAGGCGCGCGGGAATCACCAAGGATCAGTATTACGAGATGCTTGCGAAGAACGTGCCCCTCGGCCGCATCGCCGAGACCGAAGAATTCGCGAGCGTCGCTGCATTCCTGTGTTCGGAGCGCGCGTCGTATGTCTCGGGAATCGCGCTCGCGGTGGACGGTGGCGCCGGCGTCGGCCTCCCCTAGTGGCGAGCTGGTTCTCGTTGGACCGGTCCGACCATGTTCACGTGTGAGCGCGGCAAAAGGCCTGATCGCGAGCGCCGCAGAGCTCTTGGCAGTCCTGCCATAGTCGCTGGGGCGGGTCGCCTGGGGTGGGTCGGGGTTCTCGCACCTGTTGGGGCTGAGGGCGGCGCTATTCCAGCGCGTTCAGGCCCGTTAGATCCCGGCCGACGATCAGCGTATGAATGTCGTGCGTGCCCTCGTACGTATCGACGGTTTCGAGATTCAGCATGTGGCGGATGATCGAATACTCGGTGGTGATGCCATTCCCGCCGTGCATCTCGCGGGCCAGCCGCGCGCCCTCGAGGGCGGCGCGAACGTTGTTGCGCTTGGCCATGCTGACCTGGGCGTAGTGCATCGTGCCCGCGTCCTTGAGTTCTCCGAGGCGGCGCACCATCAGGAGGCCGAGCGAATGATGGGTGGCCATGCGGGTCAGCTTGTCCTGAATGAGCTGCCGGGCGCCGATCGGTTTTCCGAACGTGGTCCGCGTCTTCGTGTACTCAATCGAAGCGGTGAGCACGGTCTCGAGCGCGCCCAGAGCACCCCAGGCGATGCCGTAGCGGGCCTGGGTGAGGCAGCCGAGCGGGGACTTGAGGCCGCCGGATTTGGGTAGAAGGGCGGAGACGGGGACGCGCACATCCTCCATGACGATCTCGCCGGTGATGCTGGCGCGGAGACTCATCTTGTTCTTTGTCTCCGGCGCGGAAGCGCCCTTTGTGTCCATGGGAACGATGAAGCCACGGATCGTTCCCTCGTCCTGTTTGCTCTCGAAGGCCCGCGCCCACACGATCGCGATGTCGGCGATCGGACTGCTGGTGATCCAGGCCTTCGCGCCGTTCAGGATGTAGGAGTCGCCGTCGCGGTCCGCGCGCGCCCGCATCGCCCCGGGGTCCGAACCGCCCTCCGATTCGGTCAGGCCGAAGCAACCCACGATCTTTCCTGCTCCGAGTTCGGGAAGATATTTCTTCTTCTGCTCCTCGGAACCGTACGCGGTAATCGGGAACATCACCAGACTGCCCTGAACGCTGGCGCTCGACCGCACTCCCGAATCGGCGCGCTCCAGTTCGTAGCAGATCAGGCCGGAGGCCGTGCTCGACGTGCCCGCGCCGCCGTACTCGGGGGGAGTGGTGGGTCCGAGCAAACCCAGGTCGCCCATTTGAACGAGCAATTCGCGAGGGAGGGTGTCCTTGTCCCACCATCCCTGGACATGCGGGACTATCTCCTTGTCCACGAAATCGCGCGCCGCGCGATGGATGTCTTTGTCGTCTTGGGCGAGCTCGTCAAGGGCGCGAAAGTAGTCGAACATGGCTGAATTCTAGCCCTCGGGATCCGTCATGCCTTCGTGGCCTGGTCTCACAACATCTGGCCGTCGGCGCGCCATCGACCCTGAGGAATGGCGTGACCGGCTGGAGCGCACTTCTCCAGTTCCTTGACGTCTCTTCGCAGCCCACTTATAGTCCGCCCGCTTTCGTCATTCCGTGGCGCGCGTTCGAAAGGCGCCCCTTCCACACCACCGCGACTTGAATTCAGAAGCACGACAACCCAATAGATGACGCCTATCGCAGCGACCTCCAGCCTGCCGGCCTACTTCCCGGTTGTGGTGCTGTTTGTTGCCGCGACCGGCTTCGCTCTTTTCGGTGTGGCGTTGTCCTATCTCCTCGGCCGGCCCCGTCCCAACCCTGCGAAAGATTCTGTCTACGAGTGCGGCGTCCCCTCGGTGGCGAAACTCTCCGAGCGTTTTCCCATCAAGTTCTACCTCGTCGCGATGTTGTTCATCCTCTTCGACGTGGATGCCGCCTTCCTTTACCCCTGGGCGCTCATCTTCAAGGAACTCGGGGTGTTCGGTTTCATCGAGATGATGATCTTCATGGGCATGCTGGGCGCGGGGTTTGCGTACGCCTGGAAGTCCGGCGCCTTGGAGTGGTAGCCAGCACCTGAAAGCTCCAGCCATCCAAATAGAACCGAACGATGCCCTTCACCGCTGAGAACCGCGCCAAGCTCGACAACA
>JAENWE010000311.1 GCA_016650185.1 Vicinamibacteria bacterium
CAACCGGTACGCGAGCTCCATCAGCATCTGGGGACCGCCGGTCTCGGGCGAGTGCATACCCGAGGTGAGCCAATAGATCGGTTTGCCGGTCTTGATGATCTTCTGAGCCTGCGCCTCGGTGGTTCTTCGCGGATCGGTCAGAGCCGCCAGGTTCGCCTTGTGAGTGTCGAGGGCCCTGAGGGTAGCTTCGTCAGCGATGGCCAGCATGACCATGTCCCGACCCTCCTCGGACTTGCCGATGGTCCAGAACTTCGCGCGCGGCGACGCTTTGGCCAAGGCCTGGTAGTAGGCGTAGAGGTCCTTCGTATACTCGATCTCCCCCACCTGGCCGATGATGTGGCCGAAGTGCTTCAGGGGAGAGGGAACGGTGGCCGAGGCAGGAAGATGGTCCACGAGTTCGGTGGTGATGCGCGGATCCTGAAGGTTGTCCTTGATGAGCTTCGTATACGCCTCATCGTTCTTCTGGACGGTGGCCTTCTGGACGGTGGCCTTCTGGACGGCGGCGTTCTGGGCGAAGGCGGACGGGGCAAGGCACACCGCGAGGGCCATCGGGACAAGGCTCACGCGGCTCGAAAGTTTGTTCATTGGAACTCCTGTTTCAAGAGAGGGCAAGGGTGGGCGTAGGTTCACACGCGTGCGATCAACTGTCACCGCTGGGCCGGACAGAATCGCTGTCGAAGGGCGCAACCGCTTGCGGGCGGCCATCCACTTCATACTCGGTCTGAACCAGGCCGCTTGGATAGGACCGTGTCGCCACGTGGCGCAGCCGGACATCGCGGGGCAGACTCCCAAAAAGTGGAATTCCGTCGCCAATCAGCACCGGAACCCGAGTCACGACCAGGCGATCAATCAGAGCGGACCGAAGGAATCTTTGAATGGTGATGCCCCCGTCCACGTAAATATGCCGGGCCGCGGACGCGGCTAGGCGCGACGCGATCCCGGCCGGCTCGCCGCCCATGTGCTCAACGTTGCCTCCTCGGGAGACTGCCACCCCTAGGTCCACCGGTTGGCTGCTCAGGACCACGACTCGCTTCCCTCCATAGGGCCAGGTCCCGAACCCCAGAACCGTCTCGAACGTCTTCCGACCTAGGACGATCGCGTCGACGGTCGCGATGAACTCGTCGTATCCGTGAGGTTCGCCACCATCCGCGGGCAGCCAGTCGAGATCGCCGTTCTGCCGTGCCATGAAACCGTCAACACTGACGCCAACAAAGACGGATGCCATCATCGCGCGCTCCTCCCTCCGGTCGGTTTGACCCATGCCCCGGGCGCTACACGCCAGGCGGATTCCACTTTCTGATCGTGTCGTTGATCAATTCAGCGGTCGCCGAAAACGCCGAAGGCCGAGGCCTCCCGCGAACAGAACGGCTCGATGACGCGTCTCAGGTAATCCATCCCGGGATCGCCGATGGGAGCGCCCGGTGGCGCGGTCGGCGTGGTCATGAGAGGAGCGGTCAGCGGTCGCTCGTTGAAGCGCTCGATATCCTGGGCAATCAGGGCTCGACCAGGGTCCGTGCCGCCCATTTTTGTGATGACGGTCAGGACGGCCTGGGCGATGGCGCGCACTTGCGGCATGCGCGCATTGGCCGCCGTATCCATCAAACGATCGACCACGACCCGTTCGACCGAACGAGCGATCTCCGCTTCATAGGCCGAGGACGTCTGCGCTCCGAAAGTGGAACGGACGACCTCATTCATCACGTCGTCGAAGCCGGGCAGAGTCGCATCGAGTGCTTTCTGTTCGACGAGACGCGCCGCGCGTTCATCATCGACCAGGTAAGCCATGGTGAGATCGGCCGCGACCACCGCGGGGGATATGGCGTCGAAGGTCGAGCCGGTGAAACGCGGAAAAAGTTCACGATGGGGGCCGTAGCCGGGAGGGCGGGGCGGAATGAGCTTCAAGACACTCTCGGGAACCTTCAGTTCCGAGGGCTTGAGGGTCCGGAGCAGAGCTTCGAGAGCGCCCTTCTGCTCGGCCGCCGTGGACGCCCGGGTGGGGACCCGGCCATCTCCCCGCATGGCGTAGATGTAGTGCTGACCTCCCAGCACCGATGACGCCGCCTCAACCTGATAGCGGTGATGCATGAAAAGAGGAACCAGAGCCTCTTCGAGCGTGGCCATGGGCGCGCCCTTCTGGATGGCGGCTTCCCCAAAGCGAGACAGGGCGGCCCGGCGGACGTCCATCATTCGGTTCAGTTCGACGCCCGCGTCGGTGCCGTTCGACCATTGATCCACGCGGGGATGGGCGGCGGTGTCCTGGTTGGTCAGGTAGCGAACATCTTTTTGCCACGCCGCATCAAGGATCGACGCGAGGGCGGTTTTTTCGTCGGTGCCGGGCGCGAAATCCTGATACCCGTAGGCGATCGCGACCTTGTCCCAGGCTCCGATACCCACGTCGTAAACCTTGGAGATGTCGAGCGAACCGTCTGCCTTCAGGGTGACCAAGGGGTGCGGATAGTCCATCACGGAGATGCGGCCGGCTTCGGAGTCGTAGTAGTTGTGCCCGAGGCCGAGAGTGTGGCCGACCTCGTGCGCGGCCAGCTGTCGCATGCGCGCGAGCGCCCATTCGCGAGCCTCCGTCGACACCTCGGTGCCCGTTTTGTAGGGACCAAGCAAGCCCTCGGCGATGAGGTAGTCCTGCCGCACGCGCAGCGAACCGAGGGTCACCACACCCTTGATGATCTCGCCCGTTCTCGGATCCGACACCGCACCGCCCGTGCTCCAGCCTCGGGTGGAACGATGAACCCAGTTGATGACGTTGTAGCGGAGGTCGAGGGGGTGAACGTTCTCGGGGCGCATCTCGACCCGGAAGGCGTTGCGATACCCCGCCGCCTCGAAAGCCTGATTCCACCACCGCGCTCCATCGAGCAGGGCGCTGCGAATCGGCTCGGGCGTGCCCGGATCGAGGTAATAGATGATGGGCTTGACCGGATCGGAAATCTTCGCTTTCGGATCCACCTTGGCCAGGCGATGTCGTTCGATGAAGTGCTTCTCGAGAGGCGACCCGAGAGCGGCCGAGCGGTCCTGGAAATCGGGGCCGAAGAAACCCGAGCGAGGATCCATCTCTCTGACCTTGTAGCCGTTGTCCGGTAACTCCGCGAAAGTGTGGTGGACTCGGATGCTCGCCGCGTCTCTGCTGGCGGCCACGTTTCGCACGCCCTCGAAGAAGGAACCACCGCCGAAATTCTGACCAGGGCCGGGCGCGGCGCCGCCTTGGGGCGGGCCGGCCTGCTGCTGAAGCGCGTAGGTCAGCTCTACTTCCAGTTCGGTGTTCTTGGGGAAGTTGAGCGCGCCGGCCATGTAGACGGCACTGCGTGATTCGTCCAACCGGTAAGCGCCTGGACGCAGGCGGGGAGCGAGGTTCAGATTGTCACGCACGAGGTACGGCGTCGCGTCAACGAGCACCTTGCCCGGCGACTCGGCCGCCACCGTGAAGCCCCAGAGAATGGAGCGCGCGAACGCCTCCTTGACCGACTGTCGCTCGGCCGCGTTGTCCGTGGTGGCCCGGAAGTTGTAGTTCGGCGCGACCAACATGACCTTCGGGCCCACCCGCTCGAACATCACCACCTCGGAGCCGGCCTGGGCGCCCCGGTCGATGCCGATGTCGTTCGACCCGAGGCCCGAGGCGAAGCCGGTGGCATGCAGCATCTCCTCGGAGAAGCGGGCGATCTCCAGATAGATCTTGCCTTCCGCTTCATCCCAGTAGGCCGGAACAAAGCCGTCGAGCTTCTTCATGTTCGCCGTCTTGTCTTCAAAGGACGGAAGCTTGCCCGCCGTAGGTCGCGAGGGCTGCGCGCTCGCGGAAGCGGAAAGCAGCACAGAGAGGGCCAAACCGAGAGCGGCACAAGGGGTCAATAGACGCATGGAGTCTCCTCAATGAACGATGTGGGCGTGCCCGCAGAGTCTATGGCGTTCGAAGCCCGCCGGAAAGTGATCGAGATGCGGCCCCTCGACGAACGTCGCTCTCCGCGCGCGCGGGACAGGGGTTTGCGGGCCACGCAGGGCCATGCTCTACACTTTGCCGATGCTTCTCAAAGACCGGATCACGTTCCTGACCTCGCCCAAGGAGGTCGACGGCTTCCTGAAGGAGAATCCCACCGCCGCCATTTTCAAGGCCGGGCGCTGCCACAAGACCCCGGAGACTTTCGTTCACGTGGAGGCCCACCTCGGTCCGCGAGACGACCTGAAGCTCGGCATCATCAAGGTCGTCGAAGCGCGACCCGCCAGTAACCACGTGGCCGTCCTCACCGGCATCGAACACGAGTCGCCGCAGATCATCCTGTTCAAGGATGGGAAGAAGGTCTTCGATCGCGACAATTGGGACATCACCGCCGACTCGATGGCCGAAGGGATGAGGGCCGTATCGGCCTGAGCTCCTATTTCGCGAGGATGATCCTTGCCTTCCGGGCAGGACTCACATGGGCAGGAAGAAACGCGCCTCTGTCCCACCGGCGGCGGTGGGTGCGAACCGCGTAAACCCGCCGACTTCGCGGACCAGCTTTCCTGCTTCACCCAGAGGTCCGCTGCCGGCGCCGGTCGGAATTTTCTGCTGTTGCTCAACCGGGATCAGCGTCGATTGGGCGACCATCAGCATCAGGAAGTCGCGCTTGGTCTCGGACCCGTCCCGGCTCTTGAGCAAAACCGGCTTCTTCTCGGTTCGCACGCTGATCCTCGCGGAGGGAGCGAGCGCCGCTGCGCCTTCAACCGCCGCCTTCACCAGTTTATGCACATGAGCCGGCGGGCACAACGGCGGGTCGCCGCCCAGTTGAGCAAACTCTACCGTCGCTCCGCTGGCGGACAACCCATCCTGAGCCAGACGCACGCCTTCTTTCAAAATGGCTTCGAGTTGCGATTCGGTCGCGTCGACTGAGACTACTGAAGGCGCAGGCGGCGCGGGCGGAGGTGGTGTCTTGGAAACCGCCTTCGGCGGGGGGAGGGGAACATTCGGGGACTGGCGTTGCGCGCTCACTTGCTGGGCGAGCCGAGTCGCCGGCCCGGCCATGGGCATCGAGGAGGAAGGAAGGGCTCCCCCGGTCGTGATGGCCTGAACCCGCCTTTGGGTCAGGTCGGCCTCGCGCTTGATGGCGGCGATCGCCGCATTGCGCTTGATGTCCTCTTTATAAAGGAGGGCAAGGTCCGACTGCGAAAGGATGGCGGACAGTCCGCTGTTGATGGCCTGGATCACGCTCGAGAGAACCTCCGCCATGTCGACGTTGGACTTGATGGCCTTTTGGAGCAGTTCTTCGATAACCAGGCCGCCCCCGTCGGCGCCGCCCTGCAGCGAAGCGTTCTGGTCGGCCGACTGAGCCTGGGTCACCGTGACCTTCGACGGCGATATGGAGCCCGGCTTTCCCGACCTCGGCTGCGCTTTGCCGGTGACGTCTTCTGCCTTGCCGGAGAGCGCTTTGATCGCGGCCGCCACCAGCTCAGGGACGTTCGCAGGATCCAGGCCCTTGTCTTTGAGGTTGTACTTGATGGCGATCGACTGAAGCATCTCCTGAGCCGCGGCTCCGAAAGTCTCGAGAACGCCCTCTCCGTTTGCCGCCACACCGGGGAAAGCCTTGCGGCCCCAGGCGTTCAACTGACGGTTGAGGTCGGCCTCGGTGTCGATATCCGGCATGTCGCGCTTGTTGTACTGAAGCACGAGAGGAACTTTCTCGGGAACCAGCCGGTTCGCGAGCAGGTTCACCTTCATGTTCTCGAAGGCGGCAATATTCTCCTTCGCCATTGACTTCCGCGAATCGGCGACGAAAACGATGCAGTCGGCGCCCGCGAGCACCACGCGACGCGTCGCGTTGTACTGGACCTGGCCAGGAACCGTGTAGACCTGGATCTTGAACTCGTAGCCCGAAACCTGGCCAAGGGAAATCGGCAGCAGGTCGAAGAACAGCGTCCGGTCCTGCGCGGTGTTCAGCGAGACCAGGCTGTTGTGTCCGGTGGGATCGGTGAGGCGATGGATCTGTTCAAGGTTGGTCGTCTTGCCCGACTTCGCGGGCCCGTAGAAGACGACCTTGGCCTTGATCGTCTTTTCTGCAAAGTTGAACTGAACCATTAGTGACCCACCACGAAGACGC
>JAENWE010000312.1 GCA_016650185.1 Vicinamibacteria bacterium
GGTGGGTGAGCCGACGAAGGTCCCGGTGACTCTGAGCCCACCGGCGACCCGGGGCAACGATGAGGACATGCGGCGCCGGTTCGATCTGGACAACCCCGCGCCATCGCCTTTCGGGAACCAAACACCCACGCCTTCCCCGGAACCCACCCGGCTCACCGCGAACAAGATCACCGAGATCGTCGATCAGTTCCTGGTCACGAGCGGTGCGCTGATGCGGCTCAATGACGCTGGCCGTGAGCACGGCCAGATCCGAGCGTTCAACAACCGGACCTTCGATACCACGAAGGCCGCGCCCACGGTGGTCCTGCGCAATGAAGACTACGGCCGCATTTCTCGCTTGATCGACGACGGCGCCACCGTCGAGCTGGAGTTCACGATCATCAACCAGACCTATCCCGAGGGCACGACCTCGTACAACGTCGTTGCGGAGATTCCGGGCACGGACAAGAAGGCCGAAGTCGTGATGCTGGGCGGCCACCTCGACTCGTGGCACTCGGCCACCGGCGCCACCGACAACGCCATTGGATCGACGATGATGCTGGAAGCCGCGCGCATCATCAAGGCCGCGGGACTCAAGCCAAGGCGTACCATTCGCGTCGCTTTGTGGGGCGGGGAAGAGCAGGGCCTGCTCGGGTCGAAGGCGTATGTGAAAGAGCACTTCGGCACTTTCGAGAATCCCAAGACTGAGTTCGACACTTTCGACGGCTACTTCAATGTCGATTCCGGCACCGGGCGGATTCGCGGCGCCTCGGTCTTTGGTCCCAAGGCTGCGGGAGCATTGCTCCGTGATGTCCTGGCGCCCTTCGAGGATTTTGGCCTGCTCGGAGCCTCCGTCACCTCGTCCCGCCGCTCCGGCGGGACCGACAGCACCTCCTTCAATGAAGCCGGCCTTCCTGGGATCGGCCTCGGCCAGGATCCGATTCAGTACGGAACCCACACCTGGCACACCAATCTCGATACCTACGAGCGGATCATCGAGGACGACGCCATCCGGTCGGCCATCGCGATCGCGGGCGCCGTCTATCACCTGGCCATGCGGGATGACATGGTGCCGCGGTTTGCCAAAGAGCAGATGCCGGCTCCGCCGCCCTCCCCAACGCCGACGCCGTAGGGCGTTCGAGCCAGGCCCTGCTCCGGAGCCCCTCGGACCGGGACGGGGTCCGCGTTGCGCCCAATCGGAACTGCTATTGGAACGTTCCACACTTCAGGCGATAACATGCGGGCTAAGCGCGGACCTTCGTCCTGCGACCCCTTGGAAATCCCGCATGAGCCACCCTCGCATCGGCAACGCCCCCGTGAGTTGGGCCGTTTACGAAGCTCACCTAGAGAACCCTCCTTTCGCCAGCGTACTCGACGCCATTGCCGCCTCGGGCTATGAAGGCACCGAGCTTGGCCCTTACGGTTACCTCCCCACCACGAGGGAAGCGCTCGCCCGCGAGCTCGAGTCGCGTCATCTGAGCCTTGGCTCGTCTTTCGTTCCGGTGTCCCTTGAAGACCGAGGGGCACGCGATGCCGTCATCGCCCACTCCGTGAAAGTCGCGAGTCTTCTGGCGCAGTTTGGGGTCGAGGAGTTGATCATCGCTGCCCAGGAAGGGCCCATGAGGACAGCCAACGCGGGACGGATTCCCAAGGATGGGTCGAAGAGTTGGACCGCGGCCGAGTGGACGACGGCTCTCGAGACGCTCGACCTCATCGCCCGGCGCGTGATGGAGGAGCATGGCCTCGGCGTGGTGGTTCATCACCACGCCGGCACCCATATCGAAACGCCTGAGGAGATCGAGCGCCTCCTCGAAGGCACGCGATCAGATCATGTGAATCTGCTTCTCGATACCGGCCACGCGGTCTACGGCGGCTGTGATCCGGTGGACATCGCCACCCGCCACGGCGCCCGCATTCGCTATGTCCACCTCAAGGACGCGGATGCCGATCAGCTCCAGAACGTGAGGACCACCGACATCTCGATGGCGGACGCGTGGAAGCGGGGGATCTTCTGCGCGCTCGGGGATGGCGTCGTCGACTTCGAGGGCGTCTGGGCGGCGCTCGCGAAACGCAACTACGATGGGTGGATGATCGTGGAGCAGGACGTGGTTCCGGATGCTTCCGGTCGCCTGAGCCCCGATCCCATGGAGAGCGCCAGAAGGAGCCGGACGTATCTCAAGGAGGTCCTTGGCTTGTGAGCGGAAGGTTGCGGGTGGGGGTGATTGGATGCGGGGGCATCGCGCAGATGATGCACCTGCCGACTCTGGGCGAGAGGCCCGACCTTTTCGAGATCGTGGCCCTGGCCGACATCTCCGAAGACGTTCTCAGTGCGGTGGGGGATCGCTATCCTCTCGCCCATCGCTCACGCGATTTCCGCGAGGTCGTGACGCGTTCGAACGTCGATGCGGTCTTCGTGCTGTCATCGGGCCGTCATGATGCGACTCTCCTCGCGGCGTTCGAAGCGGGAAAGCACGTCTTCGTGGAGAAACCGCTCGGCTTTGGACGGCCCGAAACGGAGGCCGTCGCCGCGGCCGCCCGAGCGGCCCGCGGCTTCACCATGGTCGGGTATCACAAGCGTTTTGATCCCGCGTACCTTGCGGCCAGCGCGCTCGTGCGATCAATGCCCGATCTTCGCTACGTCGAGGCGACGGTGCTCCATCCGGATGACGGAGCGTATCGCGAGCACCACGCCATCCTTCCCAACCGCGATCCCAAACGGCCCGGTAGCGATGAGGCCGAGACCAACGCGGGCGCCCTTCTGGAGGCGAAGACGGACGATCTGAAGGAAGGGCTCGACGCGACCTTGCGTCCGGGCGCTTCGCTCTCCGAGCGAGTGGCGGCGTTGATGCTCTGGCAGAGCCTCATCCACAATATCAACGCCTTGCGCGGAGTGCTGGGCGAGCCCGAGCGTGTTCTGTCCGCATCGGTGTGGAATGACTGGATGGCGCAGCATTCGCTGACGGAGTTTCCGCGCGGCGTGCGGGTGTCGATGAGCTGGGTGTCTCTGCCCGGGGTCAAGCACTACGAGGAGCGCCTGCGTTTCGTCTCCCCGAATCTGCGCGCCACTCTGACCTTCCCCTCGCCCTACCTCCGTCACGCCCCCACGAAGCTCGAAGTCGAGCGTATGGAGGGCGAGACTCTGGTGGTTGAAGACCGCGTGGTGAGCTACGACGAAGCGTTCCGGGCGGAAATCCACCATTTCCGCGAAAGCGTCCTCGGCGGCCAGGCTCCGCTCATCTCGGTGGACGACGCCGTAAGGGATGCGCGGTGGATCGAGGCCATAGGACGCAGCTACACCTCCGCTGTGCCTTGCGCCGTGGCCTAGGCTAGCCCAGGGCTAGCTGTCCCCACTCCCTTGGAACCCGTTCGCGAACGCCCCTACCGTCACTGCGAGCCTTCGACGGACTACGTCCGTGACGTTTGGGAGAACGCACCACCGTCATCGCGAAGGACCATGGAAGAACTCCGGGTCCTTCGCGATGACGGAAAGGGCCTGAAATGGGGCGTTTTCGACCGTCGTCCTCAGCAGGACCCCGACGGAATCCTTGGGACGAAGCAGTCTCGGCGGGGGACGGCGAGATCGCTTCAGGCCCGAACGTTGCGGCCTTCCCGATGACGTGCCCTGGATTATCGACCGGGCACCTTCGGGAAGAAGGCGGAATCGGTCGGGGCTTCCTCGAGCACCTTCATCATCAGCTGCAGCGTTTCGTTGAGGGGTGCTGGCACTCCGAGGGCGCGACCTCGACGGGCGACGTAGCCATTCAGGTCGTCGATCTCGGTGGCACGCCCCTGGGCAATGTCCTGGCCGGTGGATGAGATCGCCTCCGGGAAGCCTTCGGCGAGGTCCATCACTTGCTTCAACACCACTTCGAAGTCCAGCGAAACGCCGTCTTTTCGCCCCACCGCCACCAGCTCCTCGACGATCTGCCGCATCAGAGTGCGTGACGCGGCGGTGGTCACGAGCCGCTGGTAGCGCGCCCGTCCCAGGGCGGAGAGCGCGTTGTAGCCGCAGTTCATCGCGAGCTTGGTCCACAGGGTGAGCCGAATGTCGTCCGGCACAGATGAGGGGATCGAGGCGCGCCGAAGGGTCTCTGCGAGGTCATGAAGAAGGGCCATTCGCGTCACCGCATCCGGCCGCCCCGGAAACCATTCGCCGAGCAGCACGTCGCCGCGGCCGTTGTGCCGTACGTGGCCGGGGCCTTCGATCAGGCACGATACGATCAGGGCGGCCGGGAATACGGCGTGGTCGAGAATTGTCGAGAGTCGCGAAGCCCCATCGACGCCATTCTGGAATGCGAGAACCGTCGCTTTCTCCGCCAGAAACGGCTTCAGCTCGAGGGCGACCTTCTCGGTGTCGCGCGTTTTCGTGCAGAAGAGAACGATCTCGCTCTGGGAGAGCACATCCATCTTCGTGGCGGCGCGCACTGAGGTGCGGAAGTCGAAGTCACGGCCGGTGACTCTGAGCCCGTTCGCATTCATGGCCTCGACGTGGATCGCGCGAGCGACGATGGTGACCGGCGCTCCCGCCCTCGCGAGCCAGCCTCCATACAGGCAGCCGATGGCCCCGCCCCCCATGACGCCGATCCGCGGCCAGGGCGGCCTGACGGGTGGAATCATCGGGGCTGCTTCCTGGCGGTCGTGGATGGATCGCGACCCGGTGTCCTACTTCGCATACCTGGCCGCGTTCTTCGCGTCCACGTACTCCGTCCCCGTGTCGATGAGCTTCGCCACCGTCCGGCCCTCGGCGAGAGCGATCGCGGCCAGAACACCCTGGCGCCCCATTTCACGGGGGCTCTGGGCGACGCTGCCGGTCAGTTTGCCCTCGACAATCGCGCCCGCCGCTTCCTGGGTCGCGTCGAACCCGATGATCGCGATCTTGCCGCGCAACTTCCGGGCTTCCACCGCTTCCATAGCACCCAGCGCCATCTGGTCATTGGTCGCGAAGACTCCCTTGATGTCCGGGTGCGCGGTGAGAAGGTTCTCCATGACCGTGAGGCCGAGCTGCCGCTCGCTGTTCCCGGGCTGCTGCGCCACCACCCTGATCCCAGGAGTCTTCGCGATCTCATCCAGGAATCCCCTGGCCCGCGCATCCTGGGACTCGTTTCCAGGAACGCCCGAGATGACCGCGACATCGCCGGTCGTTCCCATGGCTGCCACCAGCCCCATGGCCGCGAGTGCGCCGCCCTTCGCGTTGTCGGTTCCGATGTAGGACGACTTCTTCTCGAACGGCGCGTCGGTATCGACGAGCACCACCGGAATACCGCGACTGGCCGCCTGCTCCAGGGCGCTGACCACCTGAGCCGAGCCCGCGGGCGACACCACCAGCGCCTTGACCCCTCGCCGCACCTGATTTTCCAGAATGCTGACCTGCTGATCCACGTTGATCTCGCGATCGGGCGCCGAGATCACCAGTTCGTAGTCGGGGTTCTCGGCCGCCGCCGCTTTGGCGCCGTCCGCCATGACCAGCCAGAACTCCGAGTCCATTGCCTTGGTCACGAGGGCGATGACCTTCTTCTCCGGTGGGCGAGAACAGGCGGGAATGGCCAGAACAAGCGAAAGGACGGCAGTGGTCACATGGGACTTCATGAAGGTCTAATCTCCTTGACGCGCGCGCAGCACGTCCACAACAACCGCGGCGACGATCACCACGCCGATGACGATCATCTGCCAGTAAGCCGAAACGTCCAAAAGGTTGAGGCCGTTTCTGAGCAGGCCGATGAACAGGGCGCCGATCAAGGTGCCCGAGACCGTGCCCACGCCGCCGAAGAACGACGCCCCGCCGATGATGACCGCGGCGATGGCGTCGAGCTCGGCTCCGGTTCCCGCCAGAGGGAAGCCGGAGTTCATGCGTGCGGCCAGAACCAGCGAGGCGACCGCGGCCATCAGACCCGACACGGTGTAGGCGAGCTCAAGGCGCGAGCCCACGGGCACCCCGGCCAGTCGGGCGGCCTCTCGGTTGCCGCCGATGGCGAAGAGGTCGCGGCCGTAAACCGTCCGCTCCAGCAACAGGTGCACGATCAGGCCCGAAAGCGCCACCACGATGACCGCGGCGGGGATGCCGAAGAGATCGCCGTTGAACGACAGTCGAAAACCTTCGGGCAGGCCGCTGATTGGAACGCCGGCGGCCAGGATCATGGCCGCGCCGCGCGCGACGTTCATGGTGCCGAGGGTCGAAATGAAAGGGTGGGGGAGCTTGA
>JAENWE010000313.1 GCA_016650185.1 Vicinamibacteria bacterium
CCTACGTCGTCTGCATGCTGGCTTACGCGACCGCCGTGGCCTTCGTGAGCTATCTCACCGGGCAGCAAAGTGTCACCTGGGCGAAGGGGAGCGACGCGTGAGTGCTACGGCCCTGAGAGCTACGTCCCTGACCGCGGACCCACGGAAGGCGGCCTTCGCGACCCTGACGAGATTGGATGGGGTGGTCGAGATCCGGAGCCTTTCTGGTTCGACGCGTCTCATCACGGCCCGCCCGAACGGCGGGAAGGGTACGGTCACCACGTGCGAAACCACCTACCCCCTTGAGCTCATCAAGTCGATCCTCGAAATCAAGGGGGTGGACTGGCTCTGCGATGAGATCTCGCGCGACCAGGACCCTCGCTCCATTCAGCTTTTCTTCGAGAACGATTTCCTGCCTTACCTCAGGCCAGCCGAGTTCGAGGGCAAGCGGATTCTCGACTTCGGCTGCGGCTCGGGCTCGTCCACCATGGTGCTGGCCCGCATGTTCCCAAGGTCGCAGATCGTGGGGGTCGAGCTTTCGCCCGAGTATCTGCGGATCGCGGAAGAGCGCCTTCGTTTCTACGGCTACTCCAACGTGACTTTCAGGCTTTCGCCCGAGGGGACGAGCGTTCCCAGCGACCTCGGCGACTTCGACTTCATCGTCATGAGCGCGGTCTTCGAGCATCTGCTGCCCAGGGAACGGCGCAGCGTGATGCCAGAGCTGTGGGCCCGTCTGAAGACGGGCGGGTGCCTCCTCCTGAATCAGACCCCCCACCGTTTCTTCCCCTTCGAAAGCCACACCACCGGCCTTCCTTTCATCAATTAC
This sequence comes from Vicinamibacteria bacterium, assembly GCA_016650185.1. Lineage (GTDB taxonomy): Bacteria > Acidobacteriota > Vicinamibacteria > Fen-336 > JAGNNV01 > JAGNNV01. The sequence goes on from JAENWE010000313.1 coordinate 806, forward strand.
CTGCCCGATCGGCTCGCTCACTTCGTGGCCCGCCGTTTCTCGTCGCGTGAACTCCTCCACGAATCCTGGGAGTCCTTGCTCCGCAAGGGGATTCGCGGTGCTTCCGAGCGCGAGATCCTGAAGAGCTTGGGAAACCAGGTCCCCGATTCGCGTCCGACGCTGTTGCGGCCGCGCCGACCCGGATATCGAGACCGCATCGATGTCTGGTACGCCGCTCTGAGTCCGCGCCACCGGGCCCTCAAGGCCACGTGTCGCGAGTTCCTGCGCGTGATCGAACGTCGCCTGGGCACGACCCTGGTGGTGAATCTGGCTCTCGTCATCGGCAAGGGAACCGGGGAAGACGGGGAGGGCGCATGCGCCGCGCGCTGAAACCGAAGGGTCGCCAGATTTCTGCGTCGGGGCCGCCTTCGGGTGGCTCGGTTCCGCGCGACGAGCCGGTCCTGGGGCCGCGCGAAACGCCCTTCGTCGGGATGAAGGGTCCATTGAGGGAAGCGCTCACCCGATTGGGTCCAAACGCGCGCCGAATCGATCGCGGCTGGCGCCGGCTGTTGCGGAGCCTGGATTCCGGGGGGGCCGCCTCCAGGATCTCGGGCCTCGACCTGTCCGCGACCTATCGGCACCTTTCTAAGAGCGCTCGCAAGGACGCGGCCGTGGGTGAGGCGAAGTACCGTCTGGCTGTCCTGGGCGATGCCTCTGATCTGATGCGCTCCGGGGTGAGCGAGGATCTGGCCATCGCGGCCATAGCTCTCTATCTCGAGGCCTGTCTCGGGTATTCAAAGGGGACGATGGAGATCCGCGCTCTCGTCCGACTGACCTCGACCACGCAGCGACTGGTGGCCGAGCGTTACCGCGACGAGCGGCTGGGCGATCTCAGGCGCTTCGAAGATCGCGAACGGCAAAAACTCTCCCGCGACCTCCACGACGAGGTGGGCGCAGATCTCGTCGTCCTGAAGCTCTACGTCGAAATGATCGCTCTGGAGCTGGCCAAGGGTCGCCACGCTCAAGTGGGACCCAAGCTGCAGGAAGCCCTGGTGCTCATCGCCCATTCGATCGAGTCGGTGCGCCGCCTGTCCCTGGATCTCGGCCCCGCCTACCTCGATTCGTTGGGCTTTCTTCCCGCCCTGCGCAGCGTGGTGCGGCAGTTCGGTCTCAGGACCGGCATCAAGGGCGAGCTTACGGAGAAGGGCGCGCCCTCGTCCCTGCCCGCGGGCCTCGAGATTGCGGTCTATCGAGTCCTCCTGGGCGCCCTCTCCAACGTGGCCAAACATTCGAAGGCCCGGCGCGTGAGAGTGACGGTGGGCGCCAGGGGAGGGGAGTTCGTCATGGCCGTGGCGGATGACGGCAAGGGATTCGATGTCCGCGCCCAAACTCCCGATCGCTCTTTCGGGCTCCACGCCATGAGCGAGCGGGTGCGCGGTCTGCGCGGTCGTCTCCGGATCGAGTCGTGGGTGGGGCCCCGGCGCGGCTTGAAGTCGGGAACGCGGGTCGAGATCCGGCTCCCGGTTCCGAAGGTGGTCGTTCAATGAACGCGAAGATCCGCCTGGTCATCTGCGACGACCACCCTTTGTTCCGCGAGGGGCTTCAGGCGATTCTGCGCGATCAGGCCGGTTTCGAGGTGGTGGGGGAAGCGAAGGATGGGATCGAGGCGGTCGACGTCACCCGGCGTCTTCGGCCGGACGTGGTCCTGATGGACATCGACATGCCCGAGCTGACCGGACTCGAGGCGACCCGCCGACTCGTGGATGGCGGATCGCCCAGCCGGGTTCTCATCCTGAGCCTCTACGACGATGAGGAACTCATCGCCTCATGCCTGGACGCGGGCGCTTCGGGCTACGTGCTGAAGGACGGTCCCACCTCGCAGCTCCTCTTCGCCATCGAGTCCGTGCACCGGGGCGAACGGTACATGAGCCCGCGGGCCCTCTCCGTGGTGGTCGAGCGCGGCCGCGATGGCGGCCGGGCCACGGGCACGCGCTACGACC
>JAENWE010000314.1 GCA_016650185.1 Vicinamibacteria bacterium
ATGACGCCCGCTGAGCGCCGCGCCGTCATCGGTCGTCAGGTCATGGAACGACGAGAGGAGCGTCTTGGACCATCCCCTCAGGACGGGAGAAGGATCGAGGGTCAACGGCCGGAGGACCGTCGGGGTCCTGGCGATGGCCGTTTTCTCCCCCCACCGCAAGGTCAGTCTCGAACCAGAATCGTTTTGGAGGTCGAGGCCTCCCAGCCCTCCACCGGGGATCAGATCAGCGCCCTTTTTGCGGAGGTTCTGATCGACGGCCGGCCGTATCGCGCTTTCCCCATCCGGTTCTCGGGCGCAAATTCGTTCGCGCGATGGAAGAAGGTCGAGAGCATCGTGCTGGAAGGAGTGCCTCTGTCGGCGAGGGAGATTACCCTCGCCGTCGCCACCGATCCCGGCCTCAATTCCGAGCGCATGGAGGGCTCGACCCGTCTTTCCATTGAAGGGGAAGAGACGAGCCTGAGCGTGGTCGTGCGGTTCTACAACCAGTTCGACAGATCGGTGCGCTTTCGCTAGCCGCGCGGTTCGAGGGCGAGACTCACGATTCGGTGAAGCAAGTCGCCGAAGGGGATCCCCGCGGCCGCCGCGGCCTTGGGCAAGAGCGAGTTCATGGTCATGCCGGGCAAGGTGTTGACCTCGAGCACGACGGGACCGTTCGGCCCGAGAATCAGATCGGTTCGCGAGTACCCTGAACAGCCGAGAGACCGGTGCGCGCGCACGGCGAGAGACTGCGCTGTGAGCCTCGCCGCTTCGGAAATCCGGGCCGGACAGATCTCGTCGCACTGATCGGGGTCGTACTTGGCCAAGTAGTCGAAGAACTCTCGCTTGGGAACGATCTCGACCACCGGCAGGGCCTGCAACTCTTCGCTCCCCACCACTCCGATCACCCCCACGGTGATCTCGGTGCCGAAGATGCGTTCTTCGACGAGCGCCTGATCGTCGTGATCGAGTGCGATCCGAACCGCGCTCTCCATCGCCTCGGGCGAGTCGACCATGGACATGCCGAGGCTCGATCCCTGCTTCGAGGGCTTCACCACCGCAGGCAGGAGTTCATGGGCCCGAGCCAGCACGATCGACAAGTCGCGAGAAAGATCCGCGCGAGACATGTGCGCGCCCCGAGGCATCTTGATTCCTTCGCCTCGAAGCACACGCTTCGACATGACCTTGTCCATGGCCAGAGCGGACGCCAGCACGCCGGAGCCCGTGTAGGGCAAGCCGGTCAATTCCAAAAAGCCCTGGATGGTTCCATCCTCGCCATACTTGCCATGGAGGGCGAGGAACGCCACATCGATCCCTCGATCTCCCCGACTTGAAAGAGCCTGCGTGGCCGAGACCGCCAAAGACTCCGCTCGCTCGACCTGGTCCCGGATCCCCGCGGGCAGATCGTCGGTCGCGGGAAGCGCCTTTCGCGGTCTTGACTCCTGCAGCGCAATCGCCTTCTCCCGAAGCTCGGGAGAAAGCCCGGGATGCTGGGCCATCAGAGCCAGGGTGTCGAGCAGTTTCGGTTCGTACAGATCCTTGGGCAGGTGCTCCGCAATCATCAGACCGGAGGCGAGAGAAATCTGGCGCTCTTCGGAAGCGCCGCCAAACAGGATGCCGACCCGGATCCGATGGGTCACGAGTTCGAGGAACCCTCGCGCCTGATGGGAGTGGGATGGCCGTGCTGGTCGACCGCCACCAGAACCACCTCGGCCTCGGTGACCTGGACCCGCTCGCCTTCGCCCGCTCCCCAACGTTCCGCCTCCACGCTCACCTTCACCGTGATGGACGTGCGGCCGATCCGAGTCGTCTCCGTGAAGAAGTTGACGATGTCGCCCAGAAACACCGGGGCATGAAACTCCACCTCACGCATGGCCTTGGTCACGTAGCGGTGAGGGGCTGATTTGCGGGCCTCCACCGCCGAGGCCAAGTCGATATGCGAGAGGATGACGCCCCCGAAGATGGTGCCGTAGGCGTTGGTGTCCTTGGGAAGAAGGAGCACCTTGATGGCGGGAATTCGGATGGTCATGAGGGGGCAAGGTTACGACATGGACCGCTCGCGCTCTTTGGCCGGACTCTGTCACCCGTCCTTTGGAATTCGTTCCAGAAACTTCTTTCGTGCGCGACAAATGAACGGATACGAAACGATCAGAGTCTGGGCTATAGTCCGCCACTTTCATTTTCTCGGTCGAGGAGTCTGACCATGTCCTTGTTCTCCCTGACTCAGCGTCGCCGCATCGCCGCGCTCGTGCTCTACACGTTTGGCATCGATGCCGCGGCGCCGATGTCGATCTTTTTGACCCGGGCGACGGTGGCGGTGGCGACGGTCGCCTCCTCAGCCGCTCCCGCGAGTGCCCAATCGGCGTCTTTGTGTGATGCGGCGCTGAACGCCGGGTCTGCTCCCGTGGCCTCGGCGGCGACGGCCCGGCTGTGGCCGCCCAATCACGCGCTGTCCAACGTCCTCTACTCCGCCGACTTGAGAGCGGCGTGTTCGGGCATTGCCAGTCTGCGGGTACGGGTGTGGGCCGACGAACCCGACGAGGATCAAACCGGGGATGGAAACCACTCGCCCGATGCCGTCGCGAACTCGGTTCCCGAACTTCTACTTCGCGCTGAGCGCAAAGGGAACGGCGACGGCCGCGTCTATCTCATCCTCGCGACCGCCACCTCGCCCTCGGGAGTCTCGAACACCGCGTGCTCGGCGGTTGGCGTTGCCAAGAGCCAGTCCAAGAAAGATCGTGACTCTCTCGACGCGCAGATCGCGGCGGCCCTCTTCTATTGCGCCGCAAACGACGCCCCGCCCGCGGAGTTCTTCCCGCTGCTGGATACGCCTTGGGGGGCCGTCGTCACCAATCAGGCGCCGCAGGTGAGCGCGGGCCCCGATGCCACGATCGCATTTGGGGCGAGCGTCGCCCTTGTGGGAACGGCCACCGACGATGGACTGCCGTCGAACACCCTGACAGCGCAATGGACGGTGGTGTCTGGACCGGGTGCGGTGACGATCGCCAACAGCGTCGCCCTGGTGACGTCAGCGACCTTCTCCTCGAGCGGCGCCTACGTGCTGCGCCTCACCGCCACCGACGGCGTCCTGAGTTCCTCCGACGACATGGCGGTCGTGGTCGGACTGCAAAATACGCCACCCGTCGTGAGCGCAGGGCCGGACGTTTCCGTGACCTTGCCCGCCACGACGGCGACCCTCTCTGGGAGCGTCACCGATGATGGGCTTCCGTCGGGGACTCTCGGCATCTCTTGGACGGTCGTGAGCGGGGGCCCAGGCGGCGTCACTTTCTCTTCGCCCTCGGCCGCCACCACCGACGCAACGTTCTCGACGGAGGGAACCTACGTCCTGCGGCTATCGGCCACCGACGGCGCCCTCTCCGCATCGGACGACGTTCAGGTCGTCGTTCATCCGCCGGCCAATGCCCCGCCCACCGTATCGGCCGGACCTGACGCATCTCTCGTTCTTCCGGCGTCGGTGGCCGCTTTGGCTGGCAGCGTGAGCGACGACGGTCAACCCACGGGCACGCTGACCACACTTTGGACGCAGGTCTCGGGCCCTTCGGGAGCCCTCATCGCCGATCCTTCCGCGCCAATCACCGCCGTGACCATCACCTCGGTCGGCGCGTACGTCTTTCGGTTGACCGCGGACGACGATGTGCTTGCCGCATCGGACGACATGACGCTTTCGGTGTCGCCCGCTCCGAATCTTGCCCCCGTGGCGAATGCGGGGCCAGACCTGGAGATCCAGCTCCCCTCCACGACGGCAAGTCTGGTTGGATCCGTGAGCGATGACGGCCAGCCGGCGGGGACGCTGGTCGCGTCGTGGACGGTGATCTCCGGCCCCGGCGTGGTGACGTTCAGCGACCCTTCGGCGGCGGCGACATCGGTCACCATCGAAACGGCCGGGGCGTACGTGTTGCGCCTCACCGCAAGCGATTCAGTGCTTACGGCCAGCGACGATGCGGCCGTAACTGTCTTGCCGGCGCCGGCCCCAAGCGTTTCGATCGACGACTTGTCGGCAGCAGAGGGAAACGACGGACGGCGCGCCATCACCACCATGGTTCGCCTCTCTCGCGCCGACACCGCCGAAGTCCGCACGGACTACGTCACGGCGCCCGGGAACGCGAGAGAAGGTTGCGACTACGAGGTGGCGTACGGGACCCTGACCTTCGCCCCCGGAGTCACCGAGTTGCCGTTGACGATCTATGTGAATGGCGATCTCGCGCCCGAGGCTGACGAGACGTTCGAGATCCGGCTCGGCAATGCGTTCAACGCCGTCCTCGCCGACGCGGCGGCGCTTGTGACCCTTCAAAACGACGATGGCATCAACGCGCCGCCCTCTCGTCCCTCCGATCGCACCCCCAGCGCAGACGCCATCGAACAACCCCTTTCGACCACGCTTCAGTGGGCCCCTTCCACCGATCCCGATTCTGATCCGGTCACCTACGACGTGGAATTTGCCGCGAGCTTCGATCTCACCGGGCAGCAGTGGACCGCGGCCTGCGCCGCGACAAGCGGGCCGGGCGCTCGCTCGGGGGCGGCCACTGCCTATGACGATGGGTCCGATCGTCTCTTCGTGTTCGGCGGCACGACGGGTGCTGCCGATCTCTCCGATCTGTGGATCCTGAGCCGCGCGAGCGAAGCCGGCGGGACTCCGGTTTGGGCGTCGCTGAGCGTGGCCTTCGGCCCCGGCGACCGCCGCCTGGCCCGCGCCGCCTACGATTCCATAACCGACCGACTGCTGGTTGTGGGTGGGTGCGCGGGCGCTTGCGATGCGCCCTTCGCCGATGCGTGGCTTCTCGACGGCGTTTCCTCCGCATCGCCCTCTTGGGTGGCCGTCCCCGATCTTCCTGCGGGGCGCGCGAACGCCGCGGCCGCGTTCGATGAGTCGACGGGGCGTTTCTTCCTCGTCGGGGGACTCTCACCCTCAGGTCTCATGGCCGACGTCGTCCATATCGACATGCGCGCGGCGTCGCCTGCGTGGGAGACGGCTGCTCCCACCGGCCTTGCGCCGGCGCCGTTTCAGGGCGCCTCTGCAGTCTACGATTCGTCCACCGACCGCGTCGTCGTGTTCGGCGGCCTCAACCCAAGCGGAGCCTCCCGCGATCTCGTGGCGCTCACCAACCCTACGGGTTCCGCCGCGTGGGTCGCGCTGGCTCCGGCGGGCTCGCAGCCCGCGGGTCGCCACGGCCATGCGTTCCACTACGACCCGGTGACGGACCGCGCTGTGCTCTACGGCGGGACCACCGCCGGGGTCGCCGCCAACACGAACTTCGTGGCGAGCGATACCTGGGTCCTCTCCGGCGTTCGCACCTTGACTCCGATCTGGGAGCGCCTGACCGCCGCGGCCGCGCCGACGGGCCGCTTTGACGCGAGCACCGGCTTGTCCGTGTCCGAGAACCGGCTCGTGGTGGCGCTGGGCGCGAACAACAAGATCGGAGTGCCGGCGCTGGACGACAGCGCGATTCTCGCAAATGCGCTCGGGTCCATCCAGACGGTTGCCTCGGGCCAGGCCACCACAGGTTACGCCCCGGCCCTCGCCCAGAACGCCACCTACTACTGGAGAGTGATCGCCCGCGATGACAAGGGCGCCATCGCGGGAGCCCGTCCTTACGTCTTCTCGATCGGGCTTCCGTCTTTGCGCGCGGTCGAGCTTTCTGTGCTCGAAGGCGACACCGGAGTCGTGACGGCCTCGGTTCCCGTGCTCCTGTCGCGACCGTCCGCCGATACGGTGACCGTGGCCTTTGACGTGACGGCGGCCTCGGGAGCCGGATCGGCCACTGCGGGAGTCGACTTCACACCCGTTTCGGGAGTCCTTGTGTTCCTTCCCGGCGAGACCGTGAAATCGATCGATGTGCCGATTATCTCGGATCTCGTCTTCGAGTCCGACGAAACCGTGCGGATTGCTCTCACTGCCCCCTCGGGCGCGGCGCTCGCAGAGGCTTCGACCCTTCTCACCATCCAAAACGATGACGCACCGAATACTCCCCCAGTGGTGTCCGCCGGCGCTGACATCCTCCTCACTCCCCCCACCCTCACCACCACCCTGAACGGTAGCGCGACGGACGACGGAGTCGCCCTCCCGCTCTCACTGACCTGGACTCAGTTGGCGGGGCCCGGTTCGACGACATTCACCGACGCCACCGCGGCGGTCACCAGCGTGACGCTGAGCGCGCCCGGCGACTATGTGTTTCGTCTGACCGCGGATGACGGTCTCGAGTTGGTTTCGGACGATGTCTCGGTATTCGCCCGCTCCCGGGCTGACCTCACGACCACCGCGCTGGACGCGACGGGCGTCACCTATGACGCGGCGTCGCTGGCGATTTTGGGCTCGGCCCTCGTCACCGTGGCCGACCTGTCCGGGGTCGGACAACCGCTTCCGTTCGACGTGACCGTATTCGAGGATCGCGACGGAAACGGCCGGTTCGAGGTCGCCACCGATATCCTCCTCGGCAGGTCCACGGTGGCCGGACTCGCGGCCAGCGCCACGGTCGTCGTTGCCGTGCCCCTCTCCGGGAACGTGCTCTTCGCGGGGAACATCATCCACGCCGCGGTGGATGCGCTCGGGGTGGTGGCAGAGACGAACGAGGCCAACAACACCATCAGCACGGCGCCCCCGTGCACGCCGGGAACGGTGGGGACGTTCTCGCCGGTTCTCGAGCGCTCGTGGACGGGGTCAACCATCGAACCCACCAAGAAGAGCGTCATCATGACCCCGGCGGTGGCTGATCTGACCGGAGATGGCATTCCAGAGATCATCTTCATCTCGCACCCGGCCGCGAACTTCTCGGGGAGCAACGGCGTGCTGCGCGCCATCGATGGAGCGTCGGGCGCGGAAGTCTTCACCAATGCCGCCGTCCTGCTCGAAGGCATCGCACACATCGCGGTCGGCGATATCGACGGCGATGCCCGGCCGGAGATCGTGGCCGCCGCCAGGGGACAACGCCTGGTGGCGTTCGAGCACGACGGCACGTTGAAGTGGACATCTCCGGTGCTGTCGGGAAATCTGATCTACGGGGCTCCGGTGATCGCTCAACTGGACGGGATCGGCCCGCCGGAGATCGTGATGGGAAATCATGTGCTCAATGCCGACGGCACATTGAGGTGGACCGGCGCGGGCGGACGTGGCGAGTATCTCAACCTCGGCGGGATCTCGGTCGTGGCTGACATCGACGGCGATGGCTCGCCCGAGGTGATGGCCGGCAACACCGCGTATCGCGCCGATGGAACGATCCTTTGGCGGAATACCAGCATTCCGGACGGCTATGTGGCGATCGCGAACATGGACGCCGATCCCGAGCCGGAAATCGTCCACGTGACGAGCGGTCAGCTTCGTATTCTGTCGGCGACCGGAGCGGTAGAACTCGGCCCGGTGACCATCCCCGGAGGTCGCGGCGGGCCGCCGACGGTGGCCGACATGGACGGCGACGGCAAACCGGAAATCGGCGTCGCATCCTTCTCTCGCTATACGGTCTGGGAGGACACTCTGGCTACGCGTTGGTCTGTGGTGATTTCCGACGTCAGTTCAGGGATCACGGGTTCGTCTGTTTTCGACTTCGATGGCGATGGCCGTGCCGAGGTCGTGTACGGCGATGAGTTCAACCTTCGCGTGTTCCGCGGTACCGACGGTGTCGTGCTGTTCCAGACCCCGCTGCGAAACGCCACTGGAACAGAGACCGCTCTGGTGGCCGATGTGGACGGTGATCAGAACGCCGAAATCGTGGCGGTAGCCAATCTGACTTTGGGGGGCGTAGGCGCCGAGGGCATTTTCATCTACGGCGATGCCAACGATTCCTGGGTGTCCACGCGCAAGGTCTGGAACCAGCACAGCTATCACGTCGGGAACGTGAATGACGACCTGTCGATTCCGGCGGTTGAAATCCCCTCCTGGACGACGCACAACTCCTACCGATCTCAGGTCCTGCCTGAGGGCGGATGCGCGTTCGTGCGGCCGGACCTGGCGCCTTCGTTCGCGCGCAAGAGCGCTGACCCGGCGGGCCTGAGCGTCACCTTGCGCATCGGAAACGCCGGCGCCGCGGTTGTTCCGGCCGGAGCTTCGATCTCGTTCCGAAACGGATCTGCCGCCGGACCGCGTCTTGCCACCCTCGTCACCGCCACCGCGATACCGGTGGGCGCGTTCGTGGACCTGACCACCGTGCTTCCACTCGGCGTGTCCGCCCTCCCCTTGTTCGTGGTCGCCGACGACCCTCTACCCGGTGGCACGTCGAACGTCGAGTCGAACGAAGCGAACAACGCTCTCGACACGCGCATCTATTGGGGCGGAGCCATTAACGCGGTGCCTCAGGTGGACGCGGGCGCCGATCAGACGCTCACGGACACCGAGACTCTGGCTACGCTCACAGCCACCGTCACCGACGATGGCCTCCCGGGCCCGCCCGCCATGATCTCCTGGGGTCTGGTGTCAGGTCCGGCATCGGCCTCGATCGGGATGCCCTCGCAGGCGACTACCGAGGTGACCTTGATCGAGGCGGGCGCCTATGTGTTCCGAGTGACGGCCTTCGATTTCGACCTCTCCGCCTCCGACGAGGTGACGATTGTGAAGACCTCGCCCAACACCCCGCCGCTGGTCGGCGCGGGCGCTGACCAAGCGATCGTGACCGGGAACACCGTCCTGAACGGTGCCGCGGTCGATGACGGCCTGCCGCTGCCCACAAGCCTCACCTTTCAGTGGGTCCAAACGGCGGGCCCGGCGGCGACCATCGACGCTCCCACCTTCGCGTCCACTGGGGTGGCCCTGCCCGCAAACG
>JAENWE010000315.1 GCA_016650185.1 Vicinamibacteria bacterium
CGACCTGATCCTTCAGGTCGAGGCTTTGAATATCGATCTTTTCGATGCCTTTTCGCATGGCTAGAACTGGAGGCCTCCCTCGCGAGCGGCGTCGGCCAACGCCTTGATACGGCCGTGGTACAGGAACCCGCCGCGGTCAAAGACCACGCGTTCCACCGACTTTTCCTTGGCTCGATCGGCGATGAGCTTCCCCACCGCCTTCGCGGCCGACACCGTGGCCCCGCGCTTGAGGTCCTTCTTCAGAACCTCATCGAGCGAGGATGCGGTGCAGACCGTGGTCCCGGATTCGTCGTTGATGACCTGCGCATAGATGTGGGACTGGGACCGGAAAACGGCAAGCCTGGGCCGGTCGGCGGTCCCGCTCATGCGCTTGCGGATCCGGCGGTGGATCCTGTCTCTGATGTCCTGTTTTGTTCGATTCATCGCGTCAATCTCTAGAACTTTCCTGGGCTTTCAAAACTGGGTGAGGCCCTAAACTCGTTACTTCGCGCCGGTGGCGCCGGCCTTGCCGGCCTTCTTCTTGAGGATCTCGCCCACATACCTGATCCCCTTTTGCTTGTAGGGATCGGGTGGACGAAGGTCATGGATCTCCGCCGCCACCTGGCCGACCTTTTGCCGGTCCATGCCCGTCACCACGAGGTGAGTCTGTTTGTCGACGGTTACGGTGACGCCTTCCTGGATGACGTACTCGACCGGGTGAGAGTAGCCGAGCGAGAACACAATCTTGTTCTTTCCCTCGGTCTGGGCGCGGTAACCGACGCCCACGATGTCCATCTCTTTGCTGAACCCGTCGGTCACACCCTTGATGGCGTTGCTGCCGAGGGCCCTAGCCAGGCCATGGAAAGCCCGCTGCTGACGATTGTCGTCCTGGCGGGCGTACCAGAGTTCCGCGCCCTTCACCTCGGCGGAGATGCCGGGGGGAAGCGGAGCGACGAGCGACCCCTTGGGTCCCTTGACGGTGAGGGAGCCAAGGGCGACGTTGATGGTGACGCCCTTGGGGAGTGGAATGGGTTTGCGGCCAATGCGGGACATTTGGATTGGGTTACCAGACGTTGCAGAGGATCTCGCCGCCAACGCCGGCCTGAGTGGCGGCGCGACCGGTCATGAGACCCTTCGGAGTCGAGAGGATGTTGATGCCAAGGCCGCCGTAGACACGGGGGATCCCGTCCTTGCGGCAGTAGATCCGGCAGCCGGGACGGGACACCCTCTGGAGGTCGGTGATGACCTTTTCGAGGTTGGGCCCGTACCGGAGATAGATACGGATCACCGGAGGCTTGGAGGCGACGGGTTTGGGGTCGCTGGGTTTGAAGTTGGCGATGTAGCCCTCGTCCTTGAGGATCTTGGCGATCTCGGTCTTCAGACGAGACGCGGGCACATCAACCTTGGGCGCGCGCGCCCGCACACCGTTGCGGATGCGTGTCAGCATGTCCCCGATGGGATCGGTCATATTCATGAGCTTTGCTTACCTTAAGAGGCCTTCTGTCGTTTCCAAGGAGGTCAACGGACGTCCTACCAGCTCGCCTTGACCACACCAGGGATTTCCCCGGCGAGGGCGAGTTGGCGGAAGCAGATGCGGCACATTTCAAACTTCCTGAGATAGCCACGCGGACGGCCGCAACGGCGGCAGCGCGTGTAGCCCTGGACCGCGAAACGCGGTTTCTTGAGCGCCTTTGCTATGAGCGAGGTCTTGGCCACGAGAGTTCTCCTAGAGTCCTAGTTTCGGAAGGGCATGCCGAGGGCCTTGAGCAGCGCTCTGCCCTCGCCATCGGTATTCGCCGTCGTGACGAACGTGACGTTCATGCCGCGGAGCTTCTCGACCTTGGAGTAGTCGATCTCCGGAAAGATGATCTGGTCTTTGAGACCGAGGGTGTAGTTGCCGCGCCCGTCGAAGGCATTGTTGGACACCCCGCGGAAGTCTCGAACCCGAGGCAGCGCGATGTTGAACAGGCGATCGACGAACTCGTACATCCGATCGCCCCGCAAGGTGACGGTGGCGGCGATGGGCATGCCTTCGCGGAGCTTGAACGCAGCCACCGCCTTCTTGGCCCGCCGGATCGCCGGCTTCTGCCCGACAATGCGCCCCAGTTCCTCGGCCGCAGCGTCGAGGATCTTGATGTTCTGGGTGGCTTCGCCCACGCCCATATTCAAGACCACGCTCCGGAGGCGAGGCACCGCCATCACGTTGGTGTAGCCGCCCTCCTTCATGAGGTGGGGAACCAGATTCTTGGTGAACGTCTCTTTCAGCCTCGCGGTCATTTGTCGAGTACCTCACCGGTCTTGATGGCGACGCGGACCCGCTGGCCCTCCACGACCTTGGAGCCGATGCGGGAGCGCTTGTTGTTCTCGGAAGCGACCACCATCACGTTCGATGCGTGCACCGAGCCTTCGCGTTCGGCAATACCGCCTTTGATGTTGCGCTGCGGATTGGGGCGAGTGTGGCGCTTGATCATTTGGACGCCCTGGACGATGACCCGTCCGGTGGAGCGATTGACTTCGAGAATCTTGCCGCGCTTCTTCCGGTCTTTGCCGGTGAGCACTTCGACAAGATCACCCTTGTGAAGGCGGATCTTCTCTACCTTCTTAGGGCCGTTCTTACGGGAAAACCTGAATGCCATAGTGTTTTTGTCTGAGCCTGAGAGCTTTGTTTAGGACCTTTGAATGGGCCTAGAGAACCTCGGGAGCGAGAGAAACGATCTTCATGAACTTGCGGTCGCGCAGTTCGCGCGCCACCGGCCCGAAAACGCGCGTTCCCACGGGTTCGTTGTCTTCTTTGATCAATACCGCGGCGTTGCGGTCAAACCGGATGTAGGTGCCGTCCTTGCGACGCTTTTCCTTGCGGCAGCGCACGATCACAGCCTTGACCACCTTGCCCTTGCGGACGTTCTCGGGGGCCTCGGGAGTCGACTCCTTCACGTTCGCGGTGATGATGTCGCCGAGTCCCGCGTAGCGTCCGGTGGCGTTGCCGACGGGCAGGATGCACGAAATTTTTCGCGCCCCCGAGTTGTCGGCGACGTCCAGTACGGTTCGCATTTGAATCATGGTTGATGTCTCTTTTCAGTCGTCTTTAGGTCTTTAGGTCTTTAGGTCTTCAGGCTTCGGGTCTTGGCTCATCCGCTCAGCGGTTCAAGCCGTGGCCTTGCCTTTGCCGATCACTTCGATCAGCCGCCATCGCTTCAGCTTCGAGAGCGGGCGGGTCTCCACGATCTTGACCGTGTCGCCTTCACGAGAGACGTTCTTCTCATCGTGGACATGGAAGGTGGAGGTCCGGCGGATGATCTTCTTGTAAAAGGGGTGACGAACGGACCGCTGGACCGCGACGGTGCGGGTCTTCTCCATCTTGTCGGAGGTCACCACGCCCACCTTGATGTTCTGGCGGCGGGTCTTCTCGGCCGGAGCCGGCTGTTCAACTGTGGCTGTCATGAGGCTGGTTTCCTTCAGGCTTTCGCGGAGCGGCGCTTTTGGGCGGCAATGGTGAGCGTCCGCGCAAGGTCGCGCTTCGCGGTCCGAGAGCTCGCCGAACTGTCCAACTGCCCCATGGAGTGCTGGAAGCGCAGTTTGAAGATCTTCTCGCGCTGCTCGCGCTCGAGCGCGACCAAGGCCTCCGGAGCCATTTCTCTAAGTTGTTCGAGTTTCACTGGGGTCTTACCTCGCGATTTCCATCTCGAAGCGGCGGACAAACTTCGTCTTCACCGGAAGCTTGTGGGCGGCCAGGCGGAACGCCTCTTTCGCCATCGCTTCGGAAACGCCTTCCATCTCGTACAGCACGCGTCCGGGCTTGACCACCGCGACCCACTGGTCGGGCGCGCCCTTGCCCTTGCCCATTCGAGTTTCCTGCGGCTTCTTGGTGATGGGCTTGTCCGGAAAGATCCGGATCCACATCCGGCCTTCGCGCTTCACGTGGCGCGATATGGCGATGCGGGCCGATTCGATCTGACGATCGGTCACCCAGGCGACTTCCGTCGCCTTGAGGCCATAGTCGCCGAAGGAGACGGTGCTCCCCGACCAGGCCTTGCCCGCCCGTTTTCCGCGCTGTTGCTTGCGGTATTTGACCTTCTTGGGCATCAACATGGACTTACGCTCCTGCTCCGAGGGTCGAACCTGCCTGGGCCAGGTTGCGACTGCGCGCGGAAACCGGCTCGGTTTCGCCGTTGTAGATCCAGCACTTCACCCCGATGCGGCCGTAGGTCGTCTTCGCTTCGGAGAAGCCGTAGTCGATGTCGGCCCGCAGAGTGTGGAGCGGGAGTTGACCGTGGAGGTACCACTCGGACCGCGCAATTTCCGCGCCGTTCAGCCGGCCGGACACCCGGATCTTGATGCCCTTGGCCCCAAACCGAAGCGCTGACTCCACCGCCTTGCGCATGGCCCGGCGGAAGGCGATGCGCTTCTCGAGCTGGCCGGATACGGATTCCGACACCAACTGGGCGTCGAGTTCGGGCTTCAGGATCTCCTGGATATTGATGAAGACCTCCTTGCCCGTGCTCTTCTGAAGCTCCTGCTTGAGCTTCTCAACTTCCTGGCCCTTCTTCCCGATGATGATGCCGGGGCGCGAGGTGAAGATGCCGACCTTGAGCTTGTTGGTGGCGCGCTCGACCTCGATCTTGGCTACGCCCGCGTGCTGGAACCGCGTCTTCAGATCCTTCTTGAGCTTGAGGTCTTCATGAAGCAGCTTGGCGTAGTCGGCCGCGGCGAACCAGCGACTGCGCCAGGGCTTGTTGTAGCCGAGCCGGAAGCCGATAGGGTGAACTTTTTGACCCATGGTGAGCGTTATTCCTTTTCCGCCAGATGAACCACGATGTGGGTAGTGCGCTTGATGGTTTGGTAGGCCCGGCCCATGGGCGCCGGACGCACGCGCTTGAACGAAGGACCCTGGTTCGCATAGGCCTGGGAAACCACCAGGTCCTCCTCGTCGAGACGACGCTGTTGAACGCGCTCGGCCTCCTGCGTCGCATTGGCGATCGCGGACCGAAGCACCTTCTCGACGCTCTTCGCCACCTTCTTTTCGGAGAACTGGAGCACCGCGATGGCGTCGCTCACGGATTTGCCGCGGATGGTCTGAAGCACCAGGCCCGTCTTCTGGGCCGAGGTGCGGATGTACTTGGCGGAAGCCTTTACTTCGAGCATGGATTAGACCTTTACCGCCGGGGCGGCCGCGGCGGCGGTCTTCGCCACCTTCTCGACCTTTGAGGAGTGGCTCTTGAAGGTGCGGGTGGGCGAGAACTCTCCGAGCTTGTGCCCGACCATGTTCTCGGACACGTACACGGGGACAAACTTCTTCCCGTTGTACACCGCGATGGTGTTCCCCACCATCTCGGGGAAGATGGTGGAGCGGCGCGACCAGGTCTTGATGACCTTCTTGTCGAGCGTCTTGTTCTGCTCTTCGATCTTTTTGAGCAGATGGCCGTCGATGAACGGCCCCTTTGAAGTTGATCTTGCCATTGGAGTTCTACTTCCGTCTCTTCACAATCATGGATTGCGTACGCTTGTTGCGCCGCGTCTTGTAGCCTTTGGTGGGTTTGCCCCACGGGGTCACGGGATGACGACCGCCGGAGGTTCGACCCTCGCCGCCACCGTGCGGGTGGTCGACCGGGTTCATGGAAACGCCTCGGTTGTGCGGCCGCTTGCCCAGCCACCGCCTGCGGCCGGCCTTGCCGTGCTTGACGTTCTTGTGCTCGGCGTTGCCGACCTGGCCAATGGTCGCCTTGCACAGGACATGGACCTTGCGAATCTCGCCCGAAGGCAACTTGATCTGTGAGTAGTCGCCTTCCTTGGCCACCAGCTGCGCTCCGACGCCGGCGCTCCGCACCATCTGCGCGCCCTTGCCGGGGCGAAGCTCGATGTTGTGGATGATGGTGCCGGCGGGAATCTGCCGGATGGGCATCGAGTTCCCGGGAAGGATGTCGGCGCCCTCGCCCGAGATCACGGTCTTCCCGACGACGAGGCCGTCGGGGCAAAGGATGTAGCGCTTCTCGCCGTCGCTGTAGTGCAGGAGGGCCAGGCGGGCCGAGCGATTGGGATCGTACTCGATGGCCGCCACCTTGGCGGTGATGCCGTCCTTGTTGCGTTTGAAGTCGATGACCCGATAGCGGCGCTTGTGGCCGCCGCCTCTGAACCGGATGGTGAGCCGGCCGCGAGAGTCGCGACCGCCCGACTTCTTGAGGGGCTCGGTGAGCGACTTCTCGGGGCGCGTCTTGGTGATCTCCTCGAACGAAGGAGTGGCCATGACGCGACGGCTGGGAGTGGTGGGAGCGTAGGTCTTGAGAGCCATGGGAATCTTTAGTTAACGGCCTCGTGGAACTCGATCATCTTCTCGCCCTCTTTGAGGAGGACGTAGGCCTTCTTCCAATCGGGGCGATGGCCCTGGTAGCGGCCCTGGCGGCGAAGCTTGCCTGGCATGTTGGCCACGCGAATCTGTTCGACTTTCACGCTGAACAGCTTCTCGACCGCCTTCTTGATCTCGGGTTTGGTCGCGTCGCGATGAACTTCGAAGACGAGGGTTCGGATCGTCTCTTTCTGGATGGTGGTCTTCTCCGTCACGAGGGGGCGGCGGATGACTTCAAAGATGGTGTTCATCGGGAGAGTCTCTCTTCAAGACGCGAGAGCGCTGCGGTTGTGACCGCAAGCGTCTTGCAGTTGAGGATGTCGTAAACGGTGAGGTGAGACGTCTCGATCACTCGAAAGCCGGGGATATTGCGGCTCGAGAGGAGGAGAGCGTCGGAAGGCTCGCTCTCGACATAGATCGTCTTGCCGTCGAAGTTCATGGCGTCGACCGCAGCCTTCAACGCCTTGGTCTTCGGCGCATCGGACTTCAAGGACTCGACGATCCGGAGCGTGCCGGTCCGGTTCTTGGTGGAGAGGGCCTGGCGGAGAGCGGCCACCAGGGCCTTCTTCGGCATCGAGTAGGAGTAGTCGCGGGGCGTGGGTCCGAAGACCGTGCCGCCGTGCCGCCACAGGGGCGTTCGCTTGTCGCCGACCCGCGCCTGCCCGGTGCCCTTCTGCTTCCAGGGCTTCTTGCCCGAGCCGGAAACGTCGCCGCGGCTCTTGGTCTTGTGGGTGCCCGACCGTCCGCCGGCGCGGTAGAGCTTCACCGCTTCATAGAGGAGGTGATCGTTCGGACGAAGCTCGAACACCGAGGGCGCAAGCTTCACCTCTCCGGAGGCCTTGCCGTTGGCTCCGGTAATGACCAGCGCGCCCTCCACCGTCTTCACGGGGGCGGGAACCTGGGGCTCGTCCTTGGCCGCGGCCGGCTTTGCAGCCTTCTTCGGTTTCTCGACCTTGGCCGGCTTCTCGGCCTTGGCGGGCCTGGCGGCCTTTACCGCGGCCGCCTTGGGAGCCGCAGGGGCCTTGGCCGGCTTTGCAGCCTTCGCCTTGGGAGGAGCTTTCATCGTCTTGCTCTTGGGGGTTTCAGCCATTGGAACCCTCTTACTTTCCGGTCCGGCGGGAGCCGGCCTTGTTGACGATGACGTAGGAGGAGATGGCGCCGGGGACGGCGCCGCGGACCACGAGGAGATTGTTCTCCTCGTCGATCTCGACCACCTGAATGTTCTTGGTGGTCACCGTATCCGTTCCCATGTGACCGGCTGCGCGGAGCCCCTTGATGACGCGGGAGGGGAAGGCCGAAGCCCCGATGCCGCCGGGAGCCCGGTGGTGCATGGAGCCGTGAGTCCCGTCCCCGCCACGGAAGTGGTGACGCTTGACCACGCCCGCGAACCCTTTGCCCTTGCTGGTTCCGGTGACGCTCACCTTTTCGCCCAGGCCGAAGAGGGATACATTCACCTTATCCCCCGGATTGATCGCATCGGCCTCCGGAACGCGGAACTCTCTGGTCATCCGGGTCGGTGGAACGCCGGCCTTCTTGAAATGGCCCTGCATCGGCTTGGTGGTGTGCTTCACTCGCTTGTCTTCGACAAAGCCGACCTGGACAGCCGAGTAGCCGTGTTTCGCGGTGGTTTTCCGCTCGACAACGACGCAAGGTCCGGCGGTGAGGACGGTGACAGGGATAGCCCTGCCGTCCTTTCCGTAGACCTGGGTCATGCCGACCTTTTTTGCGATGATTCCCTGAACTGGCATCGTGATTGTTCGCCAGGGGTTAGGGGTCGTGGCGACCGCCACGAATCCCAGACGCCGCTGTCGAATCTCTCCTCTACGTTCTAGCGTGCTCCTTGCCGAAAGCCTTGATCTCGACGTCAACGCCCGCCGGGAGATCGAGCTTCATCAACGCGTCCACCGTTTGAGGGGTGGGCTCGCAGATGTCGATGATTCGCTTGTGGGTGCGAATCTCAAACTGTTCGCGACTCTTCTTGTCGACGTGGGGCGAGCGCAGGACGGTCCAGCGATTCTTGACCGTCGGAAGCGGAATCGGACCGGCCACGCGGGCTCCGGTCCTTTTCGCCGTTTCGACGATCTCGGACGTGGACTGATCCAGCACGCGGTAATCGAACGCGCGCAACCGGATTCGGATCTTCTCGTTGAGCATCATGACTTTTGTTGACTCGCTTCTCTATCGACCATTGGAGTAGTGGCGACTACTCACTACTCGATGATGTCCGACAC
>JAENWE010000316.1 GCA_016650185.1 Vicinamibacteria bacterium
CCATACGTCGAACGACCGCCTTCGGCGAAAGGCGGGCCAGTGGTCAGGCAGTGGAGTGAATTCCTTGTCGTCGCCCAGCACGGCGCCGAAGCGGCCGGCTTTCCAGTCTTCCTTCGCTTGCTCGATACGCTCTTTGCGTGAGGAGACAAAGTTCCACCAGATGGGGCGCGCCCCGAGCAGCGCGCCGCCAAGCCACATGAAGCGCGCGGGCGTCAGCGCTTTGATTGTGACCGCGTCAACAGCGGGGCGGAAGACCAGGAGCCGGCCGCGCTCGAAGCGACCGCCGGCTATGTCGATCTCGCCGCTGGTGAGATCGAGCGCGCGCTCAGTGGGGCCACCGCGGTGTTGAAGGTCACGCTGAAACGAAGATGGGTCGAGCCGGACCTCGACAGCCGCGCCCTGGAGATCACGAGCGCTGGTCGCCGCGAGTTGCGAGCACGCCTCGGCGTTTCCATCTGAGTCGGGGCACGAGCCCTAAGATCGCCGGGTCAGGGGCGTCCAAGGGAGAGAGCTTATTCCTTCACCTTCCGGGCCTTCATCTCGCGACCTGCCTGATGCAGAACCAGACCGTCCACTGCTCCGGAAGTGCTTCGAGTGAACACGATTCGGGCGTCGATCACCTTGGGGAAGAACTCGGTATCCGAGGATGCGAACACTTCGATCTTCTGCTGGCCGGTGGCCTGGGTCATCAGCCGGTCTCCCTCGCGGGTTACAGCAAGGACAAAGCCCGGCCCAAGTTCGTAGTCGCCCAGGTATTCGTTCAAAAGCGCAACCGCCACCTGGACCTCCGGCCGCTCCTTCGGGGCGTCGGCCACCCGCGGCGCACGCTGCGCCTCGGCGGCGCCGTCCTGGTGCATGAGCATCTCGGTCGCGCGGCCTGAAGCGTCGAGCACGAACGTGAAGTGAGTGAAGTTCTGCGGATAGAAAAACTCCGTCTGTGAACTGGCCCGCGCCTCCAGCCGCTGACCCCCGCCACTGCGTTGGGTGTAGAGACGTCCCTCGGCAACCGTGACCGTCCGCGTGTTGTTCGCGTCGATCTGATACAGACCGGCGTAGCGCTCCAGAACCGAGTTGTCCAGCTTCACTTCGGTCCACTCGGGAAACGGATCGCCCGCGCCGAGTGCCGCGAGCTTCCTGGCGACGTACCCTGGATCCGTGGCCGGTGAATCGGAATTGCACAGGACCGCCACGTACACCCTGTCGTCGGGCAGGCTCAAGGCATACGTCGAAAAACCGAAGATGCCGCCGCCATGTTCGATCGACCGCCGGCCACGAAGCGACCCCTTCACCCAGCCATAGCCATATGTCGTCGGCTCCCCGCTCTTGAGCACGAAGGGCTTCCAGGCCTGGGCGAGGGACTCGGGCTTGATGAGTTTGGAAGCCGCCAGGGCCTGATCCCAGCGCGCCAGATCGTCCACGGTCGACGCCAGTGAACCGGCGGCATAGGGCTGGGTCATGCTCAGATAGCGCGCGTTCACCGGTGCCTTCGCGTCGCCGCTGTAACCGGGAACGCGCTTTTTGATGATCGGCTCGGTGCTGCCGTAGTACGAGGATGTCATGCCCAGGGGATCGAAGATCCTCTCCTTCACGAACGCTTCGTACGTCTTTCCCGACACCTTCTCGATGATGGCGCCCAGGAGGATGTACCCCGAGTTGTTGTAGGCGTATCTCTCGCCTGGTGCGAAGTTCATCGGCTCCTTCTTGAAGCCGTCGATGATCTCCTGCGGCTTCATGGGCGCCGTGATGCGGTCGGTCATCCAGCCGGGCATACCGGTGTAACTCTGGATGCCCGAGGTGTGGGTCAGCAGGTGCTCGATGGTGATGGTGTGGCCGTGGGTCGGATACCCGGGAAGGTGCTTCTCGATCCGATCCTGAACGTTCAGCTTCCCTTCCTCGGCCAGCATCAGGATCGCGGTGGCCGTGAACTGCTTCGTGATCGAACCGAGGCGGAACACCATGTCCGGCTGAAGAGGCACGCCGAGTTCAAGGTCCGCCATGCCGTAGGCCTTGCGGAAGAGAGTCTTCCCGTCCTTGACCACGATCACCGCAGCGCCCGGCTTGTCCGCGGGATAGGCGTCCTTCATCACCCGCTCGAAGGCGGCGGTGGGGGAGACGGCACTCGAGGCCTTCGTCTGCGGGGAGGCGACCGAGGCGGACGCTGCGAGTAAGAGGAATCCTGTGCCGACGGTCTGACGCAAGCTGCGGTGAAACGACGTGAAGGGAATAGGCAAGGGAGGCCTCCTGGGGCGTTTGGACAGCCGGAGTCTAGGAGACTGCGTGGCCGGGCGGCGAGGCTCCTGTCCAACGAGGGGCGGATCTGCGTCTTCCGCAGCGCTGAGCGCCTTGGGAGTCCCACGCGTTTGTGCGATGGCGCACCGACGGTGTCTCCCCCGAGGCCGAGCCGGCCGGACGAGGTTGGATGTTCCCAGTCATTGAGAACTTCATCGCTGACGGGTCGTCACGCAGGCGCCCGCGCGCTCAGGGCCTCGAGCATCTGTTCACGGTTCTCGACCAGGTGCGACAGCTCCCGGAACATATCGGCGTCGACTTGTTCAGCGTAGGGCAGGACGAAGTCCCGGGTCTCGCGCAGGTAGCGTCGGACGAAGGTCAGATCATGGACGAAACCAAGCGATGTGATGTTGCTGATTCGGTCGGCGAGTTTCAGGACTCTTGCCAAATGGCTGCCCCTCTGCATGACTCTTAGAAGGTAGTCCGACTTTTGTTCCCGCACGCCCTCGACGACTTGGATGGTCACTTCCATCACTAGCTCAAAGACCTTGGGGCCATCCGCGTCGATGCCGGTGATCTCCGCCCTCGTGACCCCCGGCATGTTCGGCGCGTCTTCGAAGAGGTCGTGGATGACGGAGGCCTTTAGAAGAACGGGATCCACGATTTTGTAGTCGAGCAGAATCCCCAGGGTGTCGATCTGGTGGCGGAACATGTTGCTGCCCGCGCGGCGCCGCACGCCGATCAGCGCCATTGTCTTGACGATGTAGGGCGCGAGTGTGATGTTCGCGAGTGATCTCTCGAGATTGTCGTCCATGGGCGGCCCTTGAGGGTGATACTTTAAGCAGGAACCGACCCGGGCGGATACGCAAGTGGCGAAGATCCTCAGATGACAGCAGCCACGGCCATGGATGACTCGGAACCCACCGCGGCCTGAAGGGAGGCGACTGGTCACCGACCGCCTGCTCCTGGCCCTCGGTCCGTGGGGCTCGTCCTTGAATGTTTCGCTGCCCACCGATTAATGGTTGTCCCGCGTGCATGTCGCGGAACGACCCGTTCACCATACCGCGCGCGCGTGATGGCTCGCCTGAGGCACCACGCGGAATCGCCATAGCTGGCCGATTCGAAGAACGGGATGAGAGCGTAGTAGCATGAGTCTATGAGTCATCGCCTGCAGATACTAATACCAGAGGCTTTGGACCAGCGCGTTCGAAAGGCTGCACAAAGAGCCCGCCTGTCGAAGGGCGCGTGGGTTCGAAAGTCCATCGAGGCGGCGCTTCAGCCCCCCCAGGAGACCAGAAGCCCCATCGACCGACTCGCCTCGCTGGGCGCTCCGACCGGAGACATTGAGCAGATGCTCGCCGAGATTGAGGCTGCGAGATCTTGATCTTCGTCGACTCGAACATTCCGATGTATGTCGCGGGCCGGGATCACCCGAATCGAGAACCGGCCCGTCGATTTCTGGAGGCCGCTCGCGCTGGCCGCGCCGATTTGTGCACCAGCGTTGAAGTCTTGCAGGAAATTCTTCACCGCTATGTCGGCCTCAAGCGTCCAGACCTTGCGGCGGAGGTCTACGAACTGTTCATTGAGGTCTGCCCGGTTGTCTTCCCGGTCACTCTGTCGGATACCGATCGTGCGAAGAGCCTCATCGGAAGCGTCGTCGGGATAAGCGTACGCGACGCGGTTCACGCCGCCGTCATGCTGAACAACCAAGTCACGCAGATCGCGACGTTTGATGCGGGCTTTGATCAGATGCCCGAATTGAAGCGATTGGACCTCCGTTGATCTCCAAAATCGGGCGCGTGATCTTCTCCTTCGCCGGCCCGCCTCCCCTGAAGCCGGTGATCGACATCGCCCTAATGTCGGAGATCGCCCAGAAGATGACCCGCGACGCCCTCGATGCCTTCGTGCGACGGGACGCGAGCCTGGCTCGAGACGTCCTTCTCCGCGACGACAAGGTCGACCAACTCAAGGACCGCGTGTTCCGCCAGCTAGGCCACGTCGATCACAGCCTCGCCGAGCGCCTCGATCAGCGGCTGCACTCCGAGGCCAGGTTCGGTGGATGCGGCCATCCTGCCGTTCCGCCTTCTTGGCGCTCCGAACGCGATCGGCTTCGTCACATAGGAGTTGAAGTCCGTCGCGGTGAAGAGGAATTCCGGCGGCGTTGAGTGAGCCAGATGGGCGATGGCCGCGGTGACGATATCGCCGCCCCAGGTATCTTCGATGGTGAGAGCGATTCCGAGGGACACCGCAAGGTCACGGATCTGACGGGCCGGCGTGAGGCCGCCCACCTTCGAGATCTTGAGATTGATGACGTCGGCGGCGTGATCGTTCGCGGTACGGACCAACATGCCGATTCCGTCAACGCTCTCGTCCAGAACGAAGGGGTGGGTGGTTTTCCTCCGGACGGACAGGCATTCCTCGTAGGTGAGGCAGGGCTGCTCGATGTAGACATCGATGTCTTCGACGCCGCGCACCACCCGCATGGCCTCGTGCATCAGCCAGCCGGTGTTGGCGTCGGCGATCAGAATGTCGCCCTTCTGGAGACGCTTCGAGACCGCGCGGATGCGGGCGATGTCGGTGTCCACGTCGGCGCCGACCTTGAGCTGGAATCGGTGGTAGCCCTCTGATCGGTACTGGGCCACCTTCTCGGCCATGGCTTCGGGCGCCTCCTGCGAGATCGCGCGATAGAGATGGAAGTCCTCGCCGAACCGCCCACCGAGCAGAGTGACGATGGGCTGGCCGCAGGCCTGACCCAGGATGTCCCAGGCCGCCACGTCGATGCCGGACTTCGCGTAGGGATGGCCCTTGAGCGCCTTGTCCATGGCGCGATAGAGCGCTGTCGTGTCGCGGGGGTCCATGCCGATAAGGGCGGGCGCCACTTTCGCGAGGCCGGCGCGGACGCCTTCCGCATACGAGGGCAGGTAGGTAGGACCGAGAGGGCAGACCTCGCCGTGGCCGACCAGGCCCTCGTCGGTTTCGACGCGCACCACGGTGCTGTCGAAGACGTCCACCGATTTGCCGCCCGACCAGGAGTAACGGCCTTCATGGAGGGGCAACTCCACGCGATAGGCAAGGATTCGGGTGATCTTCATGCCCGTAGCCTATTCGTTCTTGGGGCAGCGACGAACCGGACCGCGACTCCGCCCGACACTCACGAGAGGGACTCTTGGCAGAACGCGCCGCGGTGCGTGTCTCAAAAGCGGGAGCGCCGCCCAAGTTCCGGGGGCGCCCCTTTTGAAACCCGGCGGACCTCAGTAGAAGTTGAATCCGACCAGCGCGAACACGTTGGTGGCGCGCTCGCCTTCGATCTTCGCGGTGGTGACCCGCATCTGAAGGTCGATTGTGAAGCGTTTCTTCTGTATGGCCTCTATGCCGATCCCGCCCAGGAACCCGAGGCCCATGTCGGAAGTCTCGCTCACACCCTTGCCCGAAACCCCGAGCTGACCCGCTCCCACACCCCCCTTCACCCACACCTTGGGCGAAACCCAGTACTGTAGGGCTGCGGTGGCCAGTACGGATGTCAGGGTCGTGCCCTCCTCGTACTTGGCGACCCCGGAGCCGTCGAAAACCAAAGCCGCCCTATCGGTGATCATCCCGCCGAGATGAAACGCGATCGCGGGTCCCGACAGCGATTCGCATCCGTCGCAAGTGATCTTCCCGCCCCCCACGCCCAGGCCGGCGATGAACCCCGTCCGCTCGATGGCGCCCGCCTCGCGGGGGGACGCGAGGAACCCCATCGTTACCGCCGCCAATGCCAGTTGGCGGATCCGACTCGTTGTGTTGATCATTGCCCTTCTCCCTTGTCTTGAACCGCTCCGAAATGAAGCGGTCGGTAAATCACTTGGTCTTCCCGACACTGCCTCCGCCGCCCCGAACTGCCTTGGGCGAAAAAAGCGTGTGAGCGCCGAAGCGCCTCACTGGCGTCATCGGCATTTCCTGCTACCCATGAATGCGGGAAACGAGTCCGCCAAACTGGCAAAGGCCAGAAAAATGGCGTATGACCTACCAAACAAGGGAGGGTGGCTCGCGATGGACAAGCGCAACATCTGGGATGCGCGATGGACGTTCGACGCTAAGTCCTTCTACTTCCCGGTCACGGGCACGGGTCCTGCCGAGCTGCGGCGCCCGAGGGTTGTTGCCACTGGTCCGGACCCATCCCCAGTCATCGCCAGGGCGACCTGACTCCGGCCGCCTATTTTTCGACCTCTCGCACCGGAAGCCTCGCCTACCCGCGGGTCACCCGGGCGGCTGACCTGTGGCGCGCCGAGGTCCAGCTCGGATGGCTGAAGCCCTGCACACTTCAGCTCGCCCGGGACGTCCCACCGTTCGAAGTGTGACGGTCGGCAAAGCGGAACAAGGGGGCCGGATCGCGCTCAGGCGGGTCACTACGCTCCGCACATCGACGGGATCAGGCTTGCGATCGGCCTGAGACCGGCACCTCTAGGAAAGGGCGCAACGTTCATGATTCAGACTGATGCGCACACCGTAATC
Source organism: Vicinamibacteria bacterium (assembly GCA_016650185.1). Taxonomy (GTDB): domain Bacteria; phylum Acidobacteriota; class Vicinamibacteria; order Fen-336; family JAGNNV01; genus JAGNNV01. The sequence goes on from JAENWE010000316.1 coordinate 6,721, forward strand.
CGGCTTGCTCTCATTTGGGGCGATGGAGGGCGGGAGGCATTCAACGAGTCCTTTACCCCGAATTGCGACGGCTGCCTCCGGATCGCCTTGGGACATGCGAAGGCGGCGACATCGTGAACGCGCCGGACCCCCGCTGGCGCCTCGTGGACGCGCTGTATCACAAGGTGGCGTCGCGTCCGGTCCACGAGCGCCGAGCCTCCCTGGCTGCTGCGTGCACGGAGGATTCTGAACTCGCGGCCGAGGTGCAGTCGCTCCTCGATCAGCCGGAATCGGCGACGGAATTCCTCTCCACTCCTGCGGCGGACGTGGTCGCGCGGCTCGTCTCGGCAAAGGATTCGCTTCTCAGCGGCAGCCGCATCGGAGTCTTCGAGGTCACGGATCTGTTGGGCGTCGGTGGGATGGGCGAGGTGTACCGGGCCCGCGATACGAAGCTCGGCCGAGACGTGGCGGTCAAGGTTTTGCCCGAGGAGTTCGCCCACGACCATGCGCGGCTTGCCCGGTTCAACCGCGAGGCGCAGGCCCTCGCCTCGCTCAACCATCCCAACATCGCGGTAATCTACGCAGTCGAGGAGATCCCGGCGGTTGGCGGGTCTGGACCGGGGTCCCGGGCCCTCGTGATGGAACTGATCGAGGGCGAAGACCTATCGACCCGCATCGCGCGGGGTCCCTTGCCGGTCAGCGAGGCCCTCCTCATCGCGCAGCAGATCGCGAAGGCCCTCGAAGCCGCGCACGAGCACGGCATCGTCCACCGCGACCTCAAGCCCGCAAACATCAAGATCCGGGCCGACCGCACGATAAAGATCCTGGATTTCGGCCTGGCCCAGGTTCCGCCGAGCCCGACCGCCGGGGATCGCGAGGGGGCGATCCAGCCCCGGACCGAAGCGGGCGCGGTGATGGGAACCCCGGGCTACATGTCGCCGGAGCAAATCCGCGGGCAGCGTGTCGACTGGCGTTCGGATCTGTTCACCTTCGGGGTGGTGCTGTACGAGATGCTGTCGGGCCAGCGAGCCTTCGAGAAGGACTCCGGTGTGGAGACACTGAGCGCGACCCTCACCGAGACGCCGCCCGATCTCAAGACCGTCGCGCCAGGCACCGATCCAGCCCTGGCCCTGACCGTGGCGCACTGCATTGAGAAGCTGCCCCAGAACCGGTTTCAGTCGGCGAAGGATCTTGGGTTCGCTCTTGAAATGGTCGGCACTACGTCGGGCCGGCAATCGTCCCTGCGACCCGCGCGAGCGAGTGGGCGGCCGATAGCGGGCGCCGTGGTCGTCCTCGCCGTGGGCTTGGCTTTGATGGCGACCCAGGAAACGGGTATCCCGGGTACGCTTCCGGCGGGCGCGAATGAGGTTGCTCTCGAATCGGCTCCGGTGTTTCCTAAGCAGCGAGCGGCCGTCCAACTCGAAGCCGGGGCGGCTGCCACCGTGAAGTCGCCTATCATCGGGAAGATCTCAGTGGGGGCGATCCCCGACAATTGCAAGATCTTCGTTGATGGGACCGTCGTGGACTATCTCCCGATTCTCGACCGAGCCCTCGTCGCCGGGAGCCACGTCGTTGCCTTTGAGTGGCCCGATGGAGCGCGGACAGAGGAGAAGGTCGTCATCGTCGCCGGGAAGTCCTCCAAGGTGATAGGGCGAAAGCCATGAGAGAGGCTCGCCTGGTGTCGGCTGCCGCCATCCCTCTCGCCCGCGCCTCCCTCTGTGCCCAGCTACCTTGTGAATGGCAACAGAACTCGACGCCCTTGTGTATTTGAAGGGCACGCAGAGAGGACGCGCCGGTCCGCGCCCGCATCCTTGTTCATGGGTGAGGCCGAGACTTCCCTGTCCCAGCCTCACGCTCATGTCTATCGAAACATCTGGACGCGCCCGACCTGAAGGTTGCCCGAGGATGAGGTGGACCCGGCCGACCAGGCGGAGGTCGCCGGCGCGCAGGCTCCTACACTCTGGACGACCTGCAGCGTGCCTGAGTCGCTTCGGGTCCCGAAGTTAGCGACGAAGACCGTGAAACTTCCCGCCGGCGTCATCGCCGACCCCTTTAGCGGCTTGGCCCCTGGCTCGATACGCAGGAGGAAGTTGCACGAGCGCGCGTTGAACTGCTCAAGGCTGCACGCACCCTGGATCATGAAGAGCCCCACCGGGTTCGTGGTGAACGTCCAGTCCGCCTGCACGTCCAGCCTCGCTGGGGCCGAGACCGTCACCGGAAAATTCAGCAGCGTGCCGGCGGGCATCTCGCCCGAGCCCTGAAACACCACGCTCTGAGCGCACGGCGTGGGCGTCGGCACGGCGGCCACGGGCGTAGGCGCGGAGGGGGACGAGCTGTCTCCGCAGCCCCAGTACGAGGCCGCGAACGAGACGACGATCAGGGCGGTGAAGGTCCGGTTTCGACAGGTCATGTGCGTATCTCCGTTTTTGTTAGCCGCAGGTTTCGCGGGTGGTTTCTCATGCCGGCGGTCGACCGAACGGTCGGCCCCCGAAGTGCTGGTTACTAGGGAAGGCGGGAAACCGGCTCTCAAACTGGCAAATCCGCCAAAAAAGGGCGTAGGATTTCGACATCCCGAACGACACCCATGAGGTAACCCGCCTTCTTCTCAAATGGGGCGAAGGAGATGAGGCGGCGCTCAACGAACTGATTCCCCTGGTGCATGGAGAGCTCCGCCGTATCGCCAGGGGGTGCATGAAGAGGGAACGCCGGGGGCACAGCCTCGCTGCGACTGCGCTGGTCAACGAGGCGTATCTGCGGTTGATCGATGCACAGCACATCGGCTGGCAGAACCGGGCCCACTTCCTCGCCGTGTCGGCGCGGTTGATGCGACGCATACTAGTGGACATCGCCCGGTCGAAGGGCTACAAGAAGCGCGGCGGCGATACGATCCGAGTCACCCTCGATGAGGCACTTTCCGTGACGGCGGAGCCTGCTCAGGATGTCGCCGCTCTCGACGACGCCCTGCACGCGCTGGCGGTCTTCGACGACCGAAAGGCCCGGGTGGTCGAACTTCGGTTCTTTGGCGGCCTGAGCGTCGAGGATACGGCGGCGGTCCTGAAGGTGTCCGTGGACACGGTGATGCGCGACTGGAAGTTCTCGAAGGCATGGCTGGCCCGCGAACTCCGCAGCCCGGCCGCGTCGGAGCGGGCGAGGGCAACGGCGAGAGTCTCATGAACGGCCCGGACCTCCGTCGGCGCCAGCCGAGGTACGCTTCCAGTTACTTCCGGGCGTGCGCCAATGGCAAGCTGCACGCTGCTGCGGAATGTGCACCGCGATCGCCCCGTCAGGGGTCCCGCGCTACTGCGTCCCGGGATTCTCGCGGAGCGCGAAGCCTGGCCCCGGGGCACCGACCTCGTAGCGCGCCGTTGCCTCCCGGCGGAATGGCACTGGTAGATGCGCGGTGGAGCGGACCATGGGAGGGCAGCGGCCAGCCCCGCGCCATCCCGGGCGGTGTGGGACAAGCGCTCTTGGCTCCGGCAGTCGCTCTGCCCCCGGGGGCTCTCTGGGGTCAGCAGGTGTCAAGCATGGTTTGCCACGCGAAGTCGCAGCTCGACGAGCCCCGGAAGACCGAACCCTGAGCCCCGGGCGCCGGAGCGAACGGCTCCCGCTCAAAGACGCATCAAACGCGCGGAGGACTCCCCGGGCCATCGTGAAGCGACCGCCAGCATCGGGGTTACCGCACCTCGCACCTGAACCGGTCGGCCAGTCGAGGCAGCCGCCTCGGTCCGCCTGGACTCCGGCCCCTGGCTCGCTCGTCTGTGCAGGCCTCCCGACCAAACTGTTTCGGAAAAGGCCCATTTCGGAGCTTTCCGGTCAGTGCGAGCTAGCGTGAGGCTCGGTCATTGACGAGCTTCTACCGCTTTGGTTTTGCTCACTCCGGTCTGCCCTAAACTCCGACAACCATGACACTCGCCTCCGGCGCCTGCATCGGGTGGTACGAGATTCGCGGCTCCCTTGGCGCGGGCGGGATGGGGGAGGTCTATAGGGCTCACGATCCACGGCTTGGGCGGGACGTTGCCCTCAAGATCCTGCCCGAATCCATGGCGAAGGACCCCGAGGGCCTGGCACGATTCACCCGCGAGGCGCGCGCCGTTGCCGCCCTCAATCATCCCCACATCGTCACCATCTTCTCGACCGAAGAAGCGGACGGCGTTCGGTTCATGACCATGGAGTTGATCGAGGGCCGCACCCTCGATCGCATGATTCCCGAGGGTGGCGTCTCGCTGGCCCAATTCTTCGATGTGTCGATGGCGCTGGCCGACGCGCTCTCCGCCGCTCATCAGAAGCAGATCACTCATCGCGATCTCAAGCCCGCCAACGTGATGGTGACGGACGCCGGTCGCGTGAAAGTCCTCGACTTCGGTCTCGCCCGCGGTGGTGAAGGCGCGGACTCGGGCGCGACCAGCATTGAAGAGCAGGCCACACGGCACAAGCTGACCCAGGCCGGCACCATCCTCGGCACCATGCCGTACATGTCGCCCGAGCAGATCGAGGCGAAGGTGCTGGACGGTCGGAGCGACATCTTCTCGCTCGGGATTGTGATGTACGAGATGGCCACCGGCGGACGTCCGTTCCGCGGCCAGACCTCGCCCGCGTTGATGTCCTCCATCATGCGCGAGCATCCGAAGACCGCGACGGAACTGCGCCCCGACCTTCCGATAGACGTCTCTCGGCTCATGGGGAAGTGTCTCGAGAAGAACCTGCGCGACCGTGTTCAGACCGCGCACGAGGTCCTGGTGGAGTTGAAGGCTCTCCGGCGTGCGTGGGAGTCTGGCGCTTCCGCCTCCGAGAGACCGGGAGCCTCGGCAAAGCCCACGCCTCCGGCGGTTCCGGTTGGGGGTGCGGCTCCGGCCCCGTCGGGTTCGAGGGCCAGCAACTTCCGCATTGCGGTGCTGCCCTTCGTGTCGCGCACCACGGGAGGTGACGCGGAGGCCCTAGCCGACGGCCTGACCGACGACATCACCGCCGGGCTCGCGCGCTTCCAGTACCTCCGCGTGGTCTCGCGACCCGATGCCGAGGCGGTGAAGGGGCAGGCAGCGGATGCGCGGGCGGGTTTGGCGCTCGGAGCCCGGTATCTCCTCGACGGCACCGTACGCACCTCCGGGACCACGGTCCGGATCAGCGCGCGCCTCGTAGTCTCCCAGACGGGATCGCACCTGTGGGTCGAGACCTTCGACCGTTCCCTGGGATGGACGAAGTCAGCTGGCCAGGCGGAGAGTTGCACATTGGTGACGTCGTGATCCGCATCGATTCACGGCGCGGCCGCTGTCCGATGACCACCGTGGATCCTGACACGCTGGCCGTGGATCCGGGAGTGCTCAAGGACATCGGACGCCGTTTTGGAGGCCGGCTTGCGCTGAACGCGGAAGTCCTGCAGCCGGGTCAGATCAGTATCGGTGACGGGGTGAGGCTGATCCGGGATATCGACCGCGAATTTGTCTGAGGTGGCCGCGGTGGTGGACTGCATTCACTCGGTGTCGCTTCGACGGCGGTCGCTGTCGCTCCCTCGCCGCGCGACCCCTCGTTCTTTAGTTGGGGGGCCGCAAACTCCATTTCGTTGCTGAGCTCGGCCCCCCAACCCCTGCGGGGTTGTCTCGGCCGTCGGCTTTACACTGCCGCCAGAGCGGCTGCGAGATCCTTCACGATGTCGTTTGCATCTTCGATGCCGACCGAGATGCGCACGAGGCCGTCGGTGATGCCGAGGGCGTCTCGCTCCGGCTGCGTGTAGCCCGCGTGGGTCATCTTGGCGGGATGGCAGACGAGGGTTTCGACGCCGCCCAGGCTCTCGCCGAGCGAACAGAGACTCAACTTGGGAGCGAAGCGCTGCGCGGCGGCGAGGGAGCCGAGTTCGAAAGAGATCAGGGCTCCGAAGCCTGAGGCCTGGCTCTTGTGAATCGCGTGGCCGGGGTGATCCTCGAAGCCCGGCCAGAACACCTTCTGCACTTTCTTCTCACCGCGCAGGAACGCCGCGACCACGCCTGAGTTCTCTTCGTGTCGCGGCATCCGCACCGCCAGCGTCTTCGTTCCGCGCAGGACCAGGAACGAATCGAGGGGGGAGAGGATCGCGCCCTGGGCGTTTTGCACGTACTTGAGCCACTTCGCGTCGTCGGCACTTTTGCAGACCGCCACGCCTCCGATGCTGTCCGAGTGACCGTTCAGAAACTTCGTCGTCGAATGGACCACGAGGTCGGCTCCGAGGGACAGCGGACGCTGGAAGAACGGGCTCATGAATGTGTTGTCGACGACCAGCCTCGCGCCCTTCCGGTGGGCGATGGCGGCGAGGCCCTTGATGTCGCAAATCTTCATCATGGGGTTCGTCGGGGTCTCGAGCCACAAAAGGGCGAAGTCGCCCGCGGTCTTGTCGAAGGCCGCCGCGTCGCTCAAATCGAGGAAGTCGAAGGTGACGCCGTAGGGAGCGATGAGTTTCGTGAAGAGCCGGTGCGTTCCCCCGTAGACGTTGTCGCTCACCACCACGCGCTGGCCCGGCTTCACGAGAGACATGACTGCGTTCGAGGCCGCGAGGCCGGAGGCGAAGCAGATACCGTCCACGCCGCCTTCGAGAGCCGCGAGATTCGCCTCGAGGGCGAATCGGGTGGGATTCTGAGTGCGGCCGTATTCAAACCCCTTGTGCTTGTCAAGGCCCTCCTGCACGTAGGTCGAAGTCAGGTAGAGCGGCGTGATGACCGCGCCGGTGGTGGGATCGGGCCGTTGCCCGGCGTGGATGCAGTCGGTGGCGAAACCCATGGGGTCAGGACCTCTTAAGTGGTGCTTGGAAACTGGCGCAGCCAGGTGTGCAATTCATCAATGGGAATGGGCTTCGAATACAAGTACCCCTGCATGAGGTCGCAGCCCCACGATTCCAGAGCCTGCTGCTGGTCGAGCCGCTCCACGCCCTCGGCCACCACCCGCATGTTGAGAGCGTGACCGAGCGACACCACTGCTTTCGCGATGGCGGCGTCATCCGGGTCCTCGATCATGTCCCGGATAAACGAGGCGTCGATCTTCAGCATGTCGACCGGCATCTGCCGCAGTCGAGACAGCGACGAATAGCCGACACCGAAGTCGTCGATGGCAATGGAGGCCCCGGCCTCCTTGAGACGACGGAGCTGTTCGCCGATCAACAGGCCTTCGCTCAGGGCCGCGGTCTCGGTGATCTCGAAGTGGAGGCGGGAGGCCGGGAAAGACTCTGCGCTGAGAGTAGCCAGGACATCGTCGACAAAGGACGTGTTGGACAACTGGCGAACGGCCACGTTGATGGCCAGGTTCAAGGGCGCTCCCCCGGGGGGGCAGGGCACGTCTCGGATCGCGCGAGTCGACTCTCTCAGCACCAGCTCGCCCAGAGGAACGATGAGGCCCGTGTTCTCGGCCAGGGGTATGAAATCGGAGGGCATGGTCATGCCTCCCCCCTGCTCATGGGGCCAGCGGACCAGCGCTTCCACCGCCACCGGCCGCTGGAGCTTCGTGTCGATGATGGGCTGAAAGTAGACCACGAGCTTCGAGCGGACGATGGCGGTGCGAAGGCCCCGTTCCATGGAGACTCGGCGTTCGACGTCGTCGCGAAGCGCGGCGGAGAAGACCTGATGGGTATCGCGACCCATCTCCTTGGCCCCGTACATCGCGAGGTCAGCGGCCTTGAGCAGGGTGTCCCGGTCGGTCCCGTTGTCCGGGAACATCGCGATGCCCACGCTGGCCGTCACCAGAACCTCGCTCCCCGCCGCGTCCAGAGGAGGACGGAGCGAATCCACCAGCTTCTGGGCGACATTCGTGGCGCCCCGCTGATCGGTGTCGGGGAGAATGGCGATGAATTCATCGCCGCCGCGGCGGGCCAGGGTATCGGATTCGCGCAGACATCCGGCGAGCCGAGCGGAAACGAGACGCAGAACGCCGTCGCCCACGCTGTGCCCCAGAGTGTCGTTCACCAGCTTGAAGTGGTCGAGGTCAACGAACAGGACGGCCAGGGTCGTCCGGTGCCGCTCGGCCAGGGCCAGGGCGGTGTCGAGGCGGTCGTCGAACAGAAAGCGATTGGGCAGGCCGGTCAGGGAATCGAGATAGGCGAGCGATTGGATCTGTTCATCTTTTTGTCTCCGCTCGATGGTCTCGGCGATGTGGCCGGAAACGAAGGTCAACAAGTCGCGGTCGGCGGTCGAGTAACTCTGATCCTTGTCGTAGCTCTGAACCACCAGGATGCCGAAGGTGGCATTGCCGCAGATCAGAGGCACGCCGATCCAGCTGGCCGCGTCATGTCCGTAGGTTTTGACCGTGCGCGAGCGCTCCAGATCATCAATGGCCTTCAAATCCACGAGCAACGGCTCGCCGGTCCGAATCACGTAGCCCGACAACGAGTCCTCCACGGGCAAGGGCAGCGGTGGAGGGGCGTCGAACTCATCCTTGAAGTACGGGAAAGAGAGATGAGTGCCTTCTTCATCCAGAAGGGCGATGAAGAAGTTCTTGGCGTACATGAGCTCGCCCACGATGTCGTGGATCTCTGAGAAGAGGGCGTCGATCCCGAGCGAACGAGTCGAGGCTTGAGCGATTCGATACAGCGCCGACTGCAGTTCCTCCGCCTTCTGACGCTGTGACAGATCGCGCGCGATGATGAGCGCCCCTTTGCGTCCATCCATATCGATGGCGGCGGCCCGGACTTCCACCGATACCTGGCCGGTGTTCTGGTTGAGGCGGATCTCACTGGTCCTCGGTCGTTTGCCCAGAGCCACCGCTTCCATGAGCTCGCGGAGGACGACCCGGTCCGCTTCAGGGGCCAGGTGCACCAGCTCGAGGGGGCGGTCGGCGAGCTCCGGTGAGAGGTCGAGGAGGCGTCTGGTGCCGGCATTGGAGAAAACCACTCGTTCGCCGTCGAGGACGAAGACCGGATCAGGGAGCAGCTCGATGAGCTGCCGATAGCGATGTTCGCTGTCGACCAGGGCCTGTTCGGATCGCTTTCTTTGGCTGATGTTGCGAATGATGGAGAGGATCGCCGCCCCTTTTTCGTAAACGATCGGCTCGCTCTGCGCCTCGATATCGATGATGGATCCGTCGAGTCGGACGGCCTTCTGTTCGATGGGCGGCGCCGACAAGCCGAGCTCGACGGCTCTCAGTCGCCCCTCGGCGATGTCACGGAAGTCCGGATGCACATACTCGGTCAATCGCTTTGACTGCAATTCCTCGATGGAAGTGGCTCCGAGCAGCTGGAGGTACGCGGGGTTCACGAGCAGAAGTTTTCCGCCTTGACTGACGGCGATTCCGTCGGGAGAGGCTTCGACAAGCTGGCGGTACCGCTCCTCGCTCTCGCGCAGGGCCTGTTCCGCACGCATCGATTCGGTCATTACGCGAATGAAGGCGCGGAGGGCGGGCTGGCCTTCGAATTCGACCTGATGGGAGTCAACCCGGATCAGAACCACCTCACCGTTGAGCCGCTTCAAGCGCAAGACCATGGGCTCCACGCTCTCGCCGCTCTCCAGGATTGCGGTTCGGGTGGCGATGGCCTCCATGTCCTCGGGAAACACCAAGTCCGCAACCTGGTGGGACAGCAGATCCTCGGCGGTTTGAGCCCCCACGATTTCCATGAGCGCCTTGTTGACGAACAGGGGCTTCCCGTTGCGATGGATCAGGATGCCGTCCGGCGTGCTCTCGACCAGGCTCCGGTAACGGGCCTCGCTGTCTCTTAGCGCCGCTTCGGTCGCCTTTCGCTCGGTGATGTCGGTGGAGAGAGCGACGTAGGCCTGCTTGCCGCGAGCGTCGAAGGGCACCGAGCGAACTTCGGCGTAGGTTTTCCGGCCATCTCGGCGAAGGAGGCGCATCTCCATGGGGGGATTGGACTCTCCGCGACTCAGCCGGGAGACGCGCTCCCTCACCGCGGGAAGAAACTCGGGGTCAAGGAACTCGTGGGCCCAGTGAGCGATGACCTCGGATCGGTCCGTCGCTCCGATCAGGCGAAGAAAGGCCTCGTTACACCAGACGAACTTTTCATCGACCACGATCGAGGCCGCGAAGGGCGCGGATTCGAGCACGTAAAGCAATCCGACGCTGTCGAAGATCTCCTGCCAGTTCATTACGTTCACGGCTGGGTTCGCGGGGCCGCCACCGCGTTCACCTGATGCTGACCGAGATATCCAGCGGCCTGCCGTCCCGCATGATCTGCGCCCGGACCGAGCCGGTTGTTTGAAGTCGGGGCCACAAGCCGACCAGGGTGGCGAAACTGTCGATCGGCGTGTCATTCACGCTCACCAGAACGTCACCCGACTTGAGCCCGAGAGTCTCGAGAATCGTCCCGGCGGGGACGCGCGACAAGGTGAAGCCCGCGATCTGGCCGCGAGAGGTGACAGGGACCAGCGTCGTCTCGGTCATCAGGCGCGACATTTCCAGGTCGAGCCGAGCCTCGAGATCGGCTCGGTTGATGGTCACGTCAGCCGGGGCCTCCTCGATCGGGTTGGCCCGAGCAGATGCGTTGGTCTCCCGGGCGGGGGCCGAGGTCACCAGCATCAGGGTTCGTCGCTCCCCTGCACAAACGATATCCACTCTATCTACGAAAATTGCGGTCACGTCGCAGCCAAAGGCTCGATCGCCCGCGACCACTGGGCGCTCCCGTCCCTCTGAAACCAGAGTGGCCGCGTGACGGCCTGATTTCGCCGCCACGATTCCGGAGACCGCCACCTCCGGCTCCAAAGCCGCGAGGGCAAGGGCGAAAATCAACATTGTAAGTAAACCATGGCAACGAGAGCATATAGGACGGGGCAGCGTCGGCTCAATGGGCCGGGCGCGCGCACAACCCGATCTACCCCAACCTTAGTAACCTAAGCGCGATATGGATGTGGTGGCGATCAGCCGGGAATTGACGGCCGAGATGGTTCTCGATGCCTATCCCCGCGGACTGTTCCCCATGGCCTATGTCGAGGGCGATGCTATCACCTGGCACCGTCCGAAGGTCCGCGCCCTCATCCCCCTGGAAGCGCCTCACGTGCCCCGTCGACTGGCCCGAACGCTTCGGCAGGGTAAGTTCGAAGTGACTTTCGACGTCGCCTTTCGAGAGGTCATGAAGGGCTGCGCGGCCAGCCGCCCGGTGTGGATCAGCGACGATTTCCACCGAGTGTACGGCGAACTCCACGATCGCGGCGTCGCTCATTCCGTGGACGTGTGGTCCATGGACGACGGGGAGCTGGTGGGTGGCCTCTACGGTCTGGCCATCGGGGGCGCGTTCTTCGCCGAGTCCAAGTTCCATCGAGCGACGGACGCGTCGAAGGTGGCGGTGGTGTCGTTGGTGCGCAGATTGGCCGAGCGCGGCTTCGCCGTCCTGGAAGTCCAATACCTGACCGATCATCTGAAGCAATTCGGAACCATTGAGACTTCGAATCGCGATTACCTCGGTCGCCTGCGCAAGGCCGTGGCCATGACCGTGAGCTTCGGCCCCCCATCGAGTCGAATCAACCGAACAGTTCCCTGAGCGCCACACTGGCTCTTGTCCTGTCGGGCAAGCCGTCCTGAAGGACTACCAGATATCGCCCACGGTGAAGCCTTCGGGAAACGGATCGGTGGGATCGAGCGTGTAGGTGCTGGTGCCGGTGATCCAGGCCTGACCGGAGATCGACGGAACGACCGCCTGGTGGGGACCCACGGTAGTTTCTTCATGGAGGCGCCCGGTGAACACGGTTCCGAGCACCCCCGCGTGACGAAAGTCGTTGTGCAGGGGCAGGCGCCCCCGCGCGTGCAGCGTGGCCATCTTGGCGGAAGTGCCGGTGCCGCAGGGAGACCGATCGAGGGCGCCCGTCCAGGTGGACGGACGGTCCCAGTCGAGTGTCCCCGTCGACACCACCACTGCATTTTGCCAATCCGCGCCCTCCGCTACCGGGGGACCGGAGAGCTGGGCAATCGTCACCCCGTCAAAGCCGGGCTGGAGGGGGTGAGCAACCGGCAGCTGTTCGCGGGTCGCCGCTTTCACCATTTCGCCGATGCGCACGATGTCGCGGCCTTCGTCCGGAGTCAGCCGCAAGCCGAAGGCGCGTGCGTCGGTGATCACGTAGAACATGCCGCCGTAGGCCACATCGACGGTGACGGTCCCCAGCGTCTTGACCTCGACCTGCGCATCGAGATGGGTGGCGAAAGACGGCACGTTCATGAACGTGACTCGCGTGACCTTGCCGTGGCGGCAATCCGCGCGCACCCGGATGAGGCCGGCGGGGGCTTCGAGCGTGAGCTCGGTGACGGGCTCCTGCATCTTGAGCCTGCCCGTCTCGAGCAGGACGGTGACCACGCATATTGTGTTGGTTCCCGACATCCCTGGATACTCAACCTGCTCCATGATGACGAAGCCCGCGTCCGCTTCGGAGTGTGATGAGGGAAGGATGAGGTTGCAGTTGGCCGCCGGATAACCGCGGGGTTCGCGCAGCATTCGCAACCGAAGGCCATCGCCGTGCGTGCGCAGATGCGACATCTTGTCGTACATCGTGGCGCCGGGCACGTCGCTGACTCCGGATACGATGACCCGCCCGTGCTCGCCGCCCGCGTGCGCCTCCACTGCGTGGATTTCGTTTCCGATCTTCATGAGGGCCGAGTGTACCTGTGTCCATCCGCGGCCCCCGCTGAATGAAAATATGATTCCGGGCATGAAGCGCCAGATTTTCTCCGTTCTTGTGGTTCTGGCGTCGAGCGCGCCGGCTGCCGACGACCACGCCCATCTCTCGCTGGACCCGTCCGGGAAGCGGATCGCTCGATCGCAGGGTTCCTTCCTGGACATTGTCACGGTTCAGGGGAAAGCCTCTCGCGTCCCGAGCCTGGAAGGGGCCGATCCGGCATGGACGATAGGCGGCCGCACCCTGGTGGTGTCGCGCCTTCATGAAGGTCGGCAGAGGTTGTTCGAAATCGGTCTTGATGGTCGACCCGCACGGCTCATCACCGACGGTTCGGTTCCCGGCGATGAGACCGGACCCTCGATTGGTCACGAAAGGGTGTTCTTCGCCATCGGATCCGACGAGGACGCGGACATCTATGCGGTCGCGCTCAAGGGCGGCGCATCGACCCAGGTGACGAAGAATCCGGCGCGTGAAATGTCCCCGGCGATTTCGCCGGACGGAGCTCAGCTCGCGTTCGTCTCCAACCGTTCGGGCAGCGATGAGATCTGGGTGATGACTTCGGCTGCGCCCTTCGGTGAGGCGCGGCGCGTGACGTTCAACGACGGCGACGACACGGATCCTGCATGGTCCCCGGACGGGCAGCGTCTGGCCTACGCCACCGTCGTCTCGAGCCAGAGATGGATCGCCATTAGCGACTCCGCGGGTGGACCGACGCAACTCATTCGTCGCGGCGCCACCGCGCCCTCGTGGTCCCCCGACGGCGGGACCCTCTATGCGCTGACCGCGGGGCCTTTGCCGCAGGACTACAACGGCAATCCAACCCGCCTCTCTGAGCGGGACCGGGCGCCCGTCTTCGCGCGGGGCGCATTCGAAGTCGTGGCTCTCCGCGCACCCGATCCTTTTGAAGGCGGTCGCCAGATCCCAACCCAGGGGTCGTTTGAATCCGCTCGACGCTTCGAGACTCTCTCGTCGGCCCTGCTGAAGCTGTACGGCCGTGCGTCGACCGAATTGGCCGCGGCCTGGACCGACCTCGTCGCGAACTTCCGCCCGAAAGTCGAAGCCGCCCGGGGAGCCGCGGCCTTCGAGGACGCGGTCGACGAGATGCTGGCGGCCCGTCCCCCCATCAAGCCCGAGGCGACCTCGTCGCGCGCGGTGGTGGTTTCGGCTCATCCGCTCGCCACCGCCGCCGGTCTGGAGGCGCTTCGGCGGGGCGGCAACGTAGTGGACGCCATCGTCGCGGTGTCGTTCGCCCTTGGCGTAGTGGAGGAGGATGCATCAGGAATCGGCGGCGAGGGGATGATGCTGATCCATCGGGCGGCGGACGGGAAAACGGTGGCCATCGACTTCAAGGATCAGGTGCCGATGGAGGGCACGCTCACGAATGCGAAGGTCCTTGACGGCGACCGCCTCGTGTCGTCCGGTCCGGCCGCGGTGAATATCCCCGGAGTGGTCGCGGGGATGGACCTTGCGTATCGGACGTACGGCAGCGGGAAAGTGGCCTGGAAAGATCTGGTTGAGCCGGCGATCCGCGCGGCCACCGATGGGTTTGTTCTCGATGAAGCGCTCCCGTCCTCCGTGCGTGAGGGTCAGCGCTTCATCAAACGGTCCGAAGGCGCCTCCAAGCTCTTCTTGCCCGGCGGGAAGCCGGTGAAGGCCGGCGACACCTTCAAAAATCCCGACTATGCCGCGACGCTCGGTCGGATCGCCAGCGTGGGCGCGTCTGATTTCTATCGCGGGGATATCGCCCGGCGAATCGCGGAGGACATGCGCAAGAATGGCGGAATCATCACCGAGGCGGACCTGGCGCAGTATCGGGCGATCGAGCGCGAGCCGCTGCGCGGCCGGTATGAGGACTTCGACGTCGTAACCGCGCCCCCGCCAGTGACCGCCGGGGCGTCTCTGCTTCAGACCCTCCAGATTCTGGACGGTGCGCCCACGGGCAGGCGCGGTCAGTACACCCAGGATGCGTCGGCTTTCCACTACATGGTCGAGGCGTGGAAGCGCGCGGGACGCGGCAATCTCGTCGCCGATCCGGCGTTCTACACCCTCAACCTCGAGGAGCCTTTGTCTTTGCCCTGGGCGAGGAAGCAATTCGCCACGATCGATCCTTCGAAGGCGACCGCCGACCCGGAGTATCCGGAAGACGATGACGATGAGCGCGAGTACAAGCGCGAGCGCATCGGCACCGGCACCACCGCGGCGGTGGTGATCGACTCCCTGGGCAACATGGTGGCGCTCACCCAGACTCTGTCCACCTGGGGCGGCGCCTTCTACGTGAGCGATGGTCTGGG
>JAENWE010000317.1 GCA_016650185.1 Vicinamibacteria bacterium
CAGTCGGCGGGCGATGGGAGAGTACTCGAACCCCTTGGCTGCAACATGGCGTTTCCGGAACTCCGCCACGTAGGCGCCGGTGCCGCACCCAAAGTCGGAAACACTAGTCAGCGCCGGGAACAGGTTGAGAATTCCTTCGACCATTGTGGGAGACGTCTCGAGCGCCGCGCGATGGAAAATGGCGTACGTCCACGAGTTGTAGACGAGGCGCTCCGATCCCACCAGGCTCCCCAGCCGAGAGATGACGTCTCCGATCTGCCCCTTTAGGGCGAGGCCGAGCGTTCCCGAACGGTGCAACCGGAGTAGTTTCTTGATCATCTCGTGGCTCGTGGCACGTCCTTCGAGGCTCGTGACACGTCCTGACTCCAAACCATGGCGCAAAAAGCGACGGTCACGGCCAGTTTGGCGGCGAAGCGTACCACAGGCAAAAAACTGCCTAGAGCCAGCCGTTTTCTCGATACCAGCGCGCGGTCCTTGAAATACCCTCCTCAACGTCCACTTCGGGTTCATACCCCAGAAGCCGGCGCGCTTTGTCTATCGAGAACGACCGGTTCTTGACCCAGAAGTCGACTCGACGTCTATGGATAGGCGGCTCGAGTCCGAGAGGTACGCAGAGGGCTTCCACCAGATCGCCGAGGCGTTGAATCGGCCAGGCCGGAACATGAAACGGCCAGACCGAACCACCCGTCGCTTTCGCGACTTCGCGCGCAAGATCGTCTTGCGAGAGGGATCGCGGTCCCGCGAGGATGAACGTCTCATTCGCGGCTTCTCTCCGGTCGAGGGCCAGAAGAAAACCCGCCACCAGATCATCGATATAGACAAGGTGATAGTGCGGCGTCCCCGTCCCCACCACGGCGTAGCGGCCCCGGCTAATGCTTCGAAAGATCTTCAACAGTCGCGTCTCGCCGGGACCATAGATGGCCGCCGGCCTGACAATCGTGACCGGGAGGCCTTGGCTCCGGCCAAACTCGCGCGCCCTCACCTCGGCTTCCGCTTTGCTCTCCTGATAGATATCGCTCGGCGCAATCGGGGCGTCTTCATCCGCGAGCCGACTCTCAACGTGGCCATGCACCCCCACGGTGGACGTGTGAACAAACCTCTTCACCCCCGCCTGCCCCGCCGCCTCCAGAAGTTTCTGGGTGCCTTCAACGTTGACCTTACGATAGTAGTCATCGGGATGGCCGGCGGTTCGATAGACGGCGGCGACGTGCATCACGGCATCGCATCCTGACACGAGACCGCGGGCATCGCCTTCACCCCCAAGAATTCCAGGCACGATCTCGGCCCCGCTCGCCAGTAATTCCGGGGTGATCGAACTCGGTCGCACCAGGGCTTTGACGGAATCGCCGCGCGATAGAAGCGCTTTTAGAAGGCGACCTCCGGTGTAACCGGAGGCGCCGGTCAGGGCAACCTTCATGTGGTCCTTCGCCGAACGGTCAGCGACCGGAAGAGCTCGGCATAGCGCGATACGCTGGTGGCCCGGTTGAACACTCGTTCGGCCCGCTCGCGGGCAGCCTGGGCGAAGCGCTGCCGCAACTCGGGATCAGTGAGGAGCCGGCGCAGGCCATGGGCAAGCGGCGTGGATTCGCCGGGAGGCACCAGAAAACCGGTGACACCATCCTCGACGATATCGGGCACGCCTCCGGTTCGAGAGGCGACGGCGGGCAGGCCGCAGGACTGGGCCTCCACCGCGGACATACCCAGAGCCTCGTCGAAGGTTGGGAAGACGAAGAGGTCTGAGGCCTGCAGGTAGGCCGCGACGTTGTCGACCCGACCGGTGAAGGTCACCCGTCCCGCGAGCCCTTCAGTCTGCGCGTCTCGTCGAAGCCGGTCTTCGATCGAGATAATCTGCCCGGAGCCTGAACCCACGAGGGCCAGGTGCAGGTTGGGGACATCCGCCAAGGAGCGCATGGCCACGAAGAGCGTCTCCAGGCCCTTTCCCTCAATCAGCCTCCCGCTGTAAGTCAGAAGCAGCCTGTCTTTCGGCAAACCCAAGGCTTCTCGACGCGCCGCCTTCTCTCCAGCCGGTACGGGCGCGTACTCGGAGGTATCGATACCGTGCGGAATGAGATGCACCTTGGCGGCCGGGAACCCGCCGAAGACAGCCTCTCGGGCGATCGCCTGCGAGATGGCAACCACCGCGCCGGTTCGTCGCAAGAGACGGTTCCTCATTCTGGCAAGGAGAAAGAGGAGGGCCCGCTGGAAACGCGAGTCTCTTCGGCCCCAAAGAACGAGCGATCCGTCCAATTCGCCGTTCAACTCCGGCCGGAGGGCCAGAGCGCATCGCGTCCCCGAAATCGCGAGCCTCGCCGGAAGGGCCAGGACTCTGGTGCCACCGTTCATCACGACGTCACTGTCTTTCGCGAGGCTCTTTGCCGTCCGAAAAGCATCCCAGGCCATCGCAAACTTCTTCCCGCGGCCTTCACCGGGGGGGCCGACACGATGGATGGTCACTCCTCCGTCTATTTCCAGGGCCGGCAGGTCGTCGCTTGAACGGCGGGTCACGACGTCGACCCGGAACCCAAGACTCACCAGGCCAAGGACGAGGGTGCGCGTGTACTTCTCACCGCCACCCAACACGGGGTGGTATGTCTCCACCATCCAGATGATGCGTGGTTCACACGCAGGCGTCACTCGTCAGTCCGGAGGACGTAGATCGGCTTGTTCTGGCTCTCGTGGTAGGTCCGCATCAGGAGTTCCGCCATCAAGCCGAAGTTCACGAGGAGGATTCCAGTCAGAAACGACAAGCCTCCGAAGAAGAGCAGGGGCCGCGAGCCGATCGCCTGGTCGAAGAACAGCCGGATGACCGCGAGGTAGCTCAGAATGAAGAACCCCCCGGCGCCAAAGAGCAGGCCGAACAATCCAAACAAATGGGCCGGGCGGGTCCCGTAGGTCATGAAGAACTTGACCGTAAACAGATCGAGCAGGACGCGGGTGGTCCGGCCGAGGCCGTACTTGCTGACGCCGCGGGTGCGAGGGCGATGGTTCACCACCACCTCGGCCACCCGCACCCCCATCGACGAGGCCACCGCAGGGATGAAGCGATGCATCTCCCCATAAAGCCTGATCCCCTTCACCACGTCGGCACGCAGGACCTTCAGCGAGCAGCCATAGTCGTGGATCTGAACCCCGGTGGCCCAGGAAATCAGATGGTTCGCAAAAAAGGACGGAATCTTCTTGGACAGAGGATCGTGCCTGTTCTTGCGCCAGCCACAGACAATGTCGTAGCCCTCGCCCCCCTCGAGTTTGCTCAGCAGGGGGCCAATGTCCCGTGGGTCGTTCTGCAGATCGCCGTCCGAGGTGACGACGATCCGGCCGCGGGCGTGATCGAAACCGGCGGAGAAGGCCGCGGTCTGGCCGAAGTTGCGGCGCAGGCGCAGCACTTTGAGCGCAGGTTCGTCCTTGGCGAGAGCTAGAGCACGCGCGCCGGTGCCATCCCTCGAGCCGTCGTCCACGAGGAGGACCTCATAGGTCCGATGCAGCGGATCGAGAGCGGCCTTCAACTCGCGGCAGAGATCCTCGACATTTTCAATCTCGTTGTAGAGGGGAACGACCACCGAGATCTCGGGTCCCGCCTTCGCCGCCTGAGCCTCCTCGACCATCTTTGGAGCGATGGGCCTAGTATCCCGTAACAGAAATACGGCACATAATTCGCCGCCGATGCATCCCGGATCGCTGCGTTGCTCGTCGTTGCATATGCTGGATATGCGACCTCCTCGGCGCCTTGCGCTCCGGGCGCCTCGGCGCCGGCTTATGCAGAGTATTTCTGTTACGGGACACTAGAAAAGCCGGATCTTGGTGTTGTCGGCCGCGATATCGGTCAGGTCGACCACAGCGGCCGCACCCACGCCCATGGTGATCGCGATGGTCTCGGAAATCTCTTCGCGGGTTGCGCCGTACTTGATGGCCTTCTTGATGTGACCCTCGATGCAGCCTTGACACTTGAAGGCGAGGCTGGCCGCGATGGCGACAAATTCCTTGGTCTTGCGATCGAGAACCGAGGGCTTGTACGTTTCCTTGTAGAAGTGAAAGTAGGCTTGGCGAAAACGAGGGTCGACCATGCTGTACGACGCGCTGGCCGGCTGCGCGGCGCCGTCTTCATCATCCTGTGGAAAAGGCTGATGGGGGGCTTTCTCGTCGCTCATTTATTGGTCCTTTCGAGAATGGGTTTGGGGGCGTCTGGCCCCGCGGTTGGGACTTTAGACGCGGCGCCATGAACGACAGGCGGAGCGACTTCATCCAAAAGGGCCTTGACCGCGGCCTCATACGGCTCGCGAGCGTCTCGCCAGGCGCCGCCGTGGCTCTTGCTCTCCGTGAGCAGCATGTGCGACCGTGGGCCGGCGAGGCGGGTCATTTCCTCCGCGATTTCGAAAGGGATCCGGCGGTCGCCGCGATTCGCGACGAAGAGCGAAGGGCGGCCCTTCAATTGGGCGGCCGCCGCGAGCACGTCGACCTCGGCGGGATCGAAACCGCCGCGCTGTTTGATCCAGAAAAGCACGATGTCGGAGGTCGGCCACTGGGGTATCAGCGTGAAATACCAGGTGAAATGACGGAAGAGGCGGATGTGATGCCGGACCGAATTGGGCAGGCTGTCGTAGCTGCTGTCGGTGATCAGCCCGGCCACTCGCGGATCATCGGCGGCCTCGAGGGTGGCGGAAGCCCCGCCCAAGGACACCCCCCACAGCACGATCGGTCCGGGGGAGCGGGAGAGGGCGAAGTCGGCGGCGGCGCGGACATCGAGCCTTTCGGTGAGTCCGAAGGTCGTGGGATGGCTTCCCGAGAGGCCATGGTGACGCAGGTCGATCAGGATGCAATTGAAGCCCCATGCGTGAAGGGGCTCCACCTTCTTCGCCATCTCGATCCGCGTCCGGTTGAGACCGTGAACCAGCACGACCGTGCCCCGAGGGTTTTCGGCCGGAATCCACCAGCCCGATACCTTGATGCCGTCGCTGGAGGTCAGCAGGATA
>JAENWE010000318.1 GCA_016650185.1 Vicinamibacteria bacterium
TCGGCGCCATTGGTGCTGGTGGGATGGGCGAGGTGTTCCGTGCCCGCGACACCAAGCTCAATCGCGACGTCGCGATCAAGGTGCTTCCTGCGGCGTTCGCGGATGACCCGGAGCGCCTGGCGCGGTTCACCCGCGAGGCTCAGACCCTCGCGTCGCTGAACCATCCCAACATCGCAACCATTCACGGGATCGAGGAGATTGCTTCGGCGGCTTCCTCAGACGGCCGCCTCGCAATGACGAAGGGCACGGGCGGTTCCCGGGCGCTGGTCATGGAGCTGGTCGATGGGGAAGATCTCTCGGCTCACATCGCGCGGGGACCGATGCCGATCGCCGAGACGTTGCCGATTGCGCGACAGATCGCGGAGGCGCTCGAGGCCGCGCACGAGCAGGGCATCGTTCATCGCGACTTCAAGCCCGCCAACATCAAGGTGCGGACCGACGGCACGGTCAAGGTGCTCGACTTTGGCCTGGCCAAAGCGATGGACCATGGCAGCGGCGCCGCTAACTCTGCACTGTCGCACTCCCCCACGAGGAAGTCCCGGCGGTCAGCGGATCGACAGGACCGGGCTCCCGCGCCCTCGTCATGGAGTTGGTCGAGGGCGAGGAACTTTCCGCGCACATCGTCCGCGGGCCGATCCCGATCGCGGAGGCGTTGCCCATCGCGCGCCAGATCGCGGAAGCCCTCGAAGCCGCGCACGAGCAGGGCATCGTCCATCGCGACCTGAAGCCCGCCAACATCAAGGTCCGCACCGACGGCACGGTCAGGGTCCTCGACTTCGGCCTGGCCAAGGCGATGGACGGCGATGGTGCCGGCAATTCTGCGATGTCGCGCCACATGACCGAAGCCGGGATGATCATCGGCACCGCGGCCTACATGTCGCCGGAACAGGCGAAGGGCAAGTCGGTCGACAAGCGCACCGACATCTGGGCCTTCGGTGTCGTGCTCTACGAGATGCTGGCCGGGCAGCGCGCCTTCAAGGGCGGTCGACGCTGGTAGCCTTCTTACGTGGAAGCGACCATGAGCAACCAGAACATCAGCCGTGACCCAGAGATCATGAGTGGAGCAGTGTGCTTCAACGGCACACGGGTCCCGGTGCAGAACCTCTTCGACTACCTTGAGGGAAGCTCATCGTTTGAAGAGTTCCTCCAGGATTTCCCATCGGTATCTCGAGAGACCGCGATAGCCGTCATCGAAGAGGCAAAAGGCCGGCTGTTCGCAGATGCGGTCGCTTTTTGACGAGTCGGTCCCGACTCGTCTTCGGCGGGTCCGGGCTGTCCTGCGCCGAATGACAACAAAGTGACTACGGGGCTCATCCGAGCGATTGCCGTCACCGTATCTGTCCGGGTATTCCTGGTTGGTGCGGTCTATAGCGTGGTCGGGAGCCCAGGCGCCTTCCTGACCGCCGATTCTGCGGTCTATCTCGACCTGGCGAGGTCCCTTACCGGGGGGACATACGAGGCCGGGGGCGTCCCGCATATTCGAAGGCCGCCGGGCTACCCAGCACTTCTGGCACCCGGAGCAGCGCTCGGTCACCCAATTGTTTCGGCACTCCTCCTTCAGATCGCCTTGGGCGCCCTCACAACGCTCCTCGTGTACAGAGTCGCGGCTCGGTTCTTCGATGAGCGGGGAGCCTCGCGCGCGGCCGTGCTTTGTGCGGTTGAGCCAACGGCACCAACGAAGGCGCCGGCAACTACGCCGTCTCTGCTGACGGCACGCTGGTCTACCTCGCGGGTGGCCGAAACCCCAACGCCGCGCGGCTGGTCTGATCAACCGCGCCGGGAGAATCGACACGCCGCCGCTGCCCGAGCGGAACTACGAGAGCGCCACGATCTCACCCGACGGCAAGAGCGCGATCGTGGCGATCGGGGAAGGCACGAAGGCTCTTTGGATGTACGACTTCGCCCGCAACTCACTGACCCCGATCGGCTCGAGCGAAGGCAGCAGCCAGGCGCCCGTCTGGACCGTCGACGGCGCGCGCGTGATCTACCGGGCGACCCGCAAGGGGTTTCGCAATTTCTACTGGCGGGCGGTCGACGGGTCCGGTGACGAAGAAGCGCTTGCACCGCGGCGGAGGTGGTTCAGATGCCCATCTCCGCATCGCCCGACGGCCACTGGCTTCTGTTCGACGAAAACGGAGCCGTGGCAAACCGGCAGCAGAGTGATCTGGGTAATGCGGCTCGACGGCGACCGCACACCGCGTCCGCTGCTCGCGGACGTGGGGAATGGTCAGTTCTCGCCCGACGAAAATGGATCGCCTACCATGCGACCGTCTCGTCGCGGCGGGAGATCTACGTCGCCCCGTTTCCAGGTCCCGGCCCCATTCATCAGATCTCGATCGAGGGAGGCGCCGAGCCGCTCTGGTCGCGCGATGGCCGCGAGTTGTTCTTCCTGCAAGGCGCCAGGCTGATGAGCGTGCGCGTCACCCCGGATACGGCGTTTTCTGCCGGTGCGCCGAAGGTCGTGCACGAAGGACGTTTCGTCAGAGAGACAACGGGCGCTACCGGCTGGAGCATCACCCCTGACGATTCGCGCTTCCTGCGTATCCAGAGGGTGGACCCGGAGCGGGCATCACGCGCATCGATCTGGTCCTGAACTGCGTCCTCCAGAACAAGGTCGTCTTCTTCTTTGGCTTCAGCGATTACCTGAAGACGATCGCGCCGGGGACGAAACCATGACTCCCTCGCCCGGCACACGGCTCGGACCGTATGAGATCGTTGGCGCCATCGGCGCGGGTGGTGTGGGCGAGGTGTTCCGCGCTCGCGACACGAAGCTCAAGACCGAGCGACGCCCACTTCCAACACATCGCCGGACTTTGCGGTTGCCAAGGCCGAGAGCAACGCGGGAACCCAGGGCTCGAGATCGGACAGGCGGTTGCTGTATGCACGCAGCACCACCACTGCGATGGCGCGCCCTCGCAGGTTTTGTTGAAAGGGGAGACTCTGATCGAGGGTAACGAACGCTGAATACTCGCCGGCACAAGCGTCGAGCAAAGCCCCATCGTCGAGGTCGGACCAGCGTCGCTGATGCACGCTGTGCACTTCGTGTCCGATCAGCAGTCGGGCCAGACCACGAGGCAGGTTTGCGTCCAGCAAGACGCGCACGATTCGAGCTATGCCGCCGGTGCGGGCGCTATCAGCGCGCGCTTGGCGATCTCAAGCACCGCGATCGCATGTTCGCGCGTCACACTGGGAAACTCATCAAGAAAGATATCGAGCGTGTCGCCAGCCTCGAGATACTCGATCAGGGATTGAACGGGGACACGCGTGCCGGAAAAGACCGGGGTGCCCCCCAATCGGCGGGGAGAGGTGGTGATCAGGGGGTCGGGAAGGGGCATGACAGGAAGGATGAATTTACCACGGTGGTTTGCCATGGACCGGCGGCCCGATCCAGGGAACCTCGCGGACGGGCCGGGCGACGCGGGGTGACGAGATGCCAAAGGCCCTACGGCGGCGCCTGCAGCCTGGATGGACAGCCACTAGACTGCGGACATCGATGACGCTATCGCCAGGCATGAGGCTGGGCCCTTATGAAATCGTTGGCGCTATCGGCACGGGCGGGATGGGTGAGGTGTTTCTTGCGCGGGATACCAAGCTCAATCGCGACGTCGCGATCAAGGTCCTGCCCGCTGCGTTCGCGGATGACCCCGAACGTCTCGCAAGGTTCACCCGCGAAGCCCAGACCCTCGCATCGCTGAATCATCCGAACATCGCGGCGATCTTTGGGATGGAGGTAGGGGCGCCCGTGAGGTAGAAGAGTTCCTTGCCGTTGCGCCCCCACACCGGCTGGCCGCCACCTTCGGGCGAGATGCGCCGCTGCTGATCGAACGTCGGAAACGACGCCACCCAGACCTGGCGCGTGTTCGATTCCGTGATCTGGTACGCGATCCACCTGCCGTCGGGCGAGAAATGTGCGCTGTCCACGTCCACGGCCGCATTGAGAAGCAGCCTCGCGTCCCCTGAACCACCGACCTTCGCGACGTAGAGGCTCGCGGGTTTGAACAGGTGGAACAGCAGGAACTGCCCATCCGGCGACCATCCTGGCCGACCAGTACGCGGTCTCGAACGACGGCCAGCGCTTCCTGTTCATCACGCGCCGATCTGACCCAGAATGCCGTGGCCGAGAGAATGGGCACCACGAAGAGCGCGGTGTCGCGGCTGGAGTCTGCGGGAAAGCACGCCCCGTTTCTCGCCACCCTCAAGCGCTACGCGCGGGCGGTCGGGTGCGACCTTCAAGTGCGCCTCGTTCCCCAAACCCACCGAGCCCGGTCCACCAAGGGTTCCGGCCGAAGCTCCGCCAAGCATCGAATCGCCCAACTGTGATATCAGCCTTTCTCGCTCATGCCTCATGACCCTCAAGCCCGGAACGCGGCTCGGACCATACGAAATCACCGGCGCCATCGGCGCGGGCGGGATGGGCGAGGTGTTCCGGGCGCGCGATACCAAGCTCAACCGCGACGTCGCGATCAAGGTGCTGCCCGCAGCGTTCGCGGATGATCCGGAGCGGCTCGCGCGGTTCACCCGCGAAGCGCAGACGCTAGCATCGCCGAATCATCCGAACATCGCGGGGATTTACGGCATCGAGGAAGTTCCGGCGGTCAGCGGTTCGACAGGCCCGGGCTCCCGCGCGTTGGTCGGTGAACCTGTATCAAAAGGCCTCCAGTGGCGCCGGCGCCGAGGAGGTGCTGCTCAAGTCGAGCGACGGGACGGTTGCGCTTGCCTCCGACTGGTCGGCGGATGGGCGCTTCCTGCGGCCCGGCATCGGCGCCTTGCGCGCCGCCCAAGATGTCTCCGCGATGATCGATCGCTCGTCCGTAGTACGTTAGACTGATCGATATGGATACCGTTACGATTTCTCCGAAATTCCAGGTCGTGCTTCCGCGCCGACTTCGGGAGGAGCTTGGCCTCAAGGCCGGCGGGAAGATGAGGGTCATCCGCTATGGCGACCGCATCGAGCTGCTGCCCGCGCGCAAGGCTTCTGACCTCCGAGGTTTTCTCAAGGGAATGGACACCTCCATTCCCCGCGACCGCGATCGGGTGTGATCGCCCTGAACGTCGTGGACTCGTCGGGCTGGCTCGAGTACTTCGCGGGCTCGGTGCGGGCCCGGCTTTTCGCTCCCGCCATCGAGGCGCCCGATCGGCTCCTCGTCCCGGTTCTGGTCCTCTACGAAGTTGTCAAAAAGATCCGGCGGGAGCGCAGCGACTCAGCCGCCCTCGAAGCGGCCGCGGTGTTGCGAAGCGGACGGATCATCGAAATCGACATCGCCACCGCCCTCGACGCGGCTCAGTTGGACCTGCCCATGGCTGACAGCTTGATCTATGCCACCGCGCGCCGCTCCAGAGCCACGCTCTGGACCCAGGATGAGGACTTCGCCTCACTGAGGGGCGTCAGATACTTCCCGAAGAAGTAGGGCGGCCGGTCGCGCAGCCACCAGCCCGGACGGAGGGTCGAGGACTGGCGCGGTGGCGTGGCACGGGTGAGGGATTCTCCGGACCAGCTTTGTCTCGCAAAGCGCCGGTTCCTTCCGTCCATAGCTCCGTTTCCAGCCCCCGCCCAGTCAA
>JAENWE010000319.1 GCA_016650185.1 Vicinamibacteria bacterium
ACGAACCGAGGAACGCTAGGACGAACCTCAGCGCACGATCAGGTATCCCTGCATCTCCTGATGAAGGGCGGAACAGAAATTGGTGCAGTAGTACGGGAAGACTCCGGACTTCTTCGCCTTGAACGTCACCGTCTTGGTCTCCCCGGGATCGACCACCAGGTTGATGTTGTAGTCGAGGATGCCGAGACCGTGGAGCTCGTCGGTCGTCTGTTCGATGTTGGTGATGGCGATGGTCACCTCGTCCCCCGGTTTCACTTCGAAACTGTTCGGAGTCAGGGTGGAACGAACGGCCACCATCTTGACCAGGACCTTGTTGCCGGTGCGGGTGACTCCGGCATCCTTCACGTCCCAGACGGCGAGCGGGTGCTTGTTTTCCTCTTTCGGATAGACCTCGATGGGGTGGAGCTTGTCCGCCTTGATGATCTGGGCGTAGTGGGGTTCAGGTTCCGTGAAGGCATCGTAGATGAGCTTCATCTTCTCTTCGCTGACGTCGACCAGCTGAGAAGACTCGGGTTGCGAGGGTCCCACCGAGAGGTGACGCCCGTGAGACAGCTTGTTCAGGCCCACCAGGTACTTGCCGTCCGGAGAGACGGTGTCGCCCTCGGCCGCGCTGAGGTGGCCGATATTGTAGGACATGGGGACTTTGTCAATCACTTCCCAGGTTCCAAGCCGCCACTTGGCGATCGCGCTGTCCACGAAGAGCGAAGTGTAGGCGATATTGTCGGGCCCGAATTGGGTGTGCAGAGGGCCGAGGCCGACTTCCACCTCAGCATCCTTGATGTCCTCATACTTGAGCACGGGGATCCCGTCCTCGTCGCCGGTGAAGTCCTTGTTCTTGATAGCGGTCTGGATCTTCTCGATGTTGAAGACGGTGGTCACGCCCTGAAGCTTGCCGGAGCCCACGATCCACTTACCCTCGGGCGCGACATCGACGCCGTGCGGCGACTTGCCGCAGGGGAGGAAGTACACCAGGCCCGGGATTTCCTTGGGATCGAGAACCTTGACCCCGCCGATCATCTTCCCCTTGCCTTCGGCCGTGGACTTCTCGGCCAGCCTCCAATCGACCATGGCGATGTAATCACGGTCCTTCTGGGACGCGGTGACCTCGAGCTTGCCCGTGGCCCTCTCCGTGTTGTACGAGGTGAAGAACACATAGCCATCCGAGGCCTTCTTCCCCGCGTCGCCAATGTCATAGTCGAAGGGAGGCATGAGGACCTGCCAGCCAAAGCTCAACTCTCCCGACTTGGGGTCGATCTTGATGCCGCTGATCACGCCCTTGTAGTCGGTGGCGTACTTGTCGATGCCGGCCACCGTTCCCTTGGGGATGGGAATCGAAAAACGCGAGGCCATGATCGAGTACTCGCTGTTGGGGGTCACGAAGGCCGACGCGTGGTTTCCCGACACGTTGGGAATGGGACCGAGGATCTGCTTGGTCTTGAAGTCGCGCAGATCGATGCGGGCCACCCGGCCGTTCATCTCGTTGACGAAGAGCCAGCGGCCGTCGTAGTCGCCGTTCGTCTCGGAGAGTGCTGGATGATGCAGGTCGCCCCAGGTGAGCTCGCTGCCCAGCATCTTCTTCGAATCGTCGTCGAAGCCGTAACCGGTGGCTGGGTACGGCGTGAAGACAGGAATCGTGGAGAGGTGCCTCATGGAAGGCACGCCGTAGACATACACCTGTCCTGAGTGGCCGCCCGAGGAGAACATGTAGTACTCATCGAGATCGCCGGGCGCGACATATGTCTTCTGAGCGGCGATGGCCACGTCGGACGTCGCTCCCCCGCCAGACCTTTGAGTTCCTTTCGGAGCGCTCGGGGCGCAGGCCGCGCCGAGAACCGCCAGGGCGAGCATGCCTCCAAGGGGCATCACCGTATTTCGCATCGTACGCATTGTTCTTTCCTCCCGTTGAAATTAGTGGCGAGCCGCCACTGGGACCGTTTTCGTTTCTGCTGCCGCTTTCTGTTTCTCGTGCTCGGCATAGGCCTCGCGAAGTTTCTGCAGGGCCACCGCCTTTTCCTCGGGCGAGAGAATGATCTGGCGGGACAGGACCACGGACATGGTGCCGGTGGGTTCACGCAGGAAGTCATCAAGGGTGCGCCCGAAGCGGGACTGCACATCCTCGACCGCGGTCGAAAGGTCGGGCCCGATCTGGGCCGGGCTCTTGACCCCGAGGGACGTCACGGAATGACACACGAAGCATCCGGTCTTGACGAACCAGCCGCCGGGGCCGTTCTTCATCCGCTCTTCGTCAGCCTTTTCCTGCTGGGTCTGGGGTTCGCTGTCCGGAACGCCGGGAATAAAGGCGGCCGGCACCGGCGACTTGCGCCAGGACAGGACCAGCATGGCCAGAGCCTGAGCGTCCTTGGTGCCGAAGTTGAAGTTCGGCATCACCGTCTCCGTGACCAGAGCCCGCGGATCTTTGAAATGCGCCACGTGCCAGGCAAATGACGTTTTCTGACCGGAGAGACGGCCGTATTCATACTGCTCTGCTTCCTTGTCGCCAACGAAAGTCAGGTCCGGGCCGATGGTTCCGCCCCGCCCGTTCACCACGTGACACCCGCGGCATCCCTTCTCGTTGACCAGCTTCTTCGCATGATTGATGGCCTCGGCGCCCTTGGTCTCTCGCTCGTAGCGGTGACAGACGTTGCAGTTCATCTGCATCAGAGCCGCCTTGTTGTCGGACAGGGAGTACTCCTCCCCCATCTGCTTGCCGAGGAGCGGTTCGTTCCAATGCTCGATCGGCCCATGGGCGGGCTCCCTGTCAATGGCCCATCCCTGGCCTCCGTGACACGACGTACAGCCAAACGTCTCGGGTGGATGAGTCTTCAAGATCTCCGGCGGATGGGTGCGGTACGGTTCATCCGCGGTCTCGAAGCCCTTCCAGCCGAGGGCCTGATGGCAAGTCACGCAGCGGTCGGCCTTGGCCATGCTGGGGATCCAGATCTGCTGAAGACCGGCGGGCACGGTCTTCGCCTTGTCCGGTCCGAATTTTTCCGCCACCAGGCGCTTGAATTCCGCCTGATACCAGCGCCATTCGTGCTCGCGGTCGTTCCGCGCGAAGAGGATGGTGGAGATCACCAGAAGGACACCGACCACGGCCAGCACGGGCCGGTCGATTCGGGGGTAGGGGGAATTCGTTCTCTTCTCCATGGCGTTACCTAGATGCGCCCCGGAATCGCCGGCCAGACTTCCCAGGGCCAGTAGATGTTCCAGTACGGGCCTCGCATGAACGTGCCCACGAAGGTCAGGCCCAGGATGAACACGCAGAGCAGAATGAAGACGATGTTCTGAAGCCTTCGATCGCGGGCGAACCAGACTCCCGTGGCCTCCTTC
>JAENWE010000320.1 GCA_016650185.1 Vicinamibacteria bacterium
CATTCGAGGCGGCCTGCGCGTGCCACAACGTCCTGGATGGCTGCTGCCCCGATCGCATGTCGTCCTTCGCCCTCGCCGGGGTCGACCGGTTCGGTTTGCGCGCCGACCCGAGCGTCTATCCGCAGGGTGTCGCCACCCTGATCGACCACACTCTGCTCAAACCCGAAGCCACCCAAAGCGATATCGATCGGCTCTGCGGAGAAGCGCGGGAATACGGATTCGCCACGGTCTGCGTCAATCCCACCTGGGTTCGGCATTGCGAGCACGCCCTGCGCGGAGCCAGCGCGAAGGTGTGCACGGTGGTCGGCTTCCCCCTGGGGGCCACCCTGCCCGAGGTGAAGGCCCTGGAAGCGCGGCGGGTGATCGAGGACGGAGCCTCGGAAGTCGACATGGTGCTGAATATCGGCGCCTTGAAGTCGAACCTCATTCCCCTCGTCCACGAAGACATCGAAGCGGTGACCTCGGTATGCCGCAGGCTGGGCGCCATCTCCAAGGTCATCATCGAGACCGCTCTCCTTAGCGACGAGGAGAAGGTCAAGGCCGCGGTTCTGGTTCGGGCCGGAGACGCCGACTTCATCAAGACCTCCACCGGCTTCGCGTCGGGCGGGGCCACGGTGGCCGATGTTTCGCTCCTCCGTCGCGTCGTGGGACCCGAGATGGGGGTCAAGGCCGCGGGAGGCGTGCGCGATCTGAAGTCGGCGAAGGCCATGATCGACGCCGGCGCCGATCGCATCGGCGCGAGCGTGGGCGTGAAGATCGTCCGCGAACTGACCTCCAGCCCCTCGCCGGCACAGCACTCAGGAGACGCCGCGAAGTACTGAGCCGGAATGGGCGCGTTTTCGCGGGTCCGTCGAACTCCCGACTTGATCTCCATGAACGCCGCTGACCTCGAACCGATTCCGGCCGATCAAAAGACCCAGTCTCCTCTGGACCTCTTCCTGATTTTCGCGGGCGCCAACGTGGTCGCCACCACTTTTGTGACCGGGGCAACGCTGAAGGCCGGCATGCCCTTCGGTTGGGCGATCATGGCGATCATCGCGGGAGCCCTGATCGGCGCGCTTTTGGTGGCTCTTCTCGTTCCCGTGGGCTCCTTGTGGGGCGTGCCTTCGATCATCGCCCTTCGAGCCCCTCTCGGCCGGCCGGGCGCCCACATGGTCGCGATCATCCTCTACGTCACCAACTTCGCCTGGATCGCGCTCAACAACGTGATCGCGGCCTCCGTGATCGAAAGCTTCTTCCCGTCGCTCAGCATGCGAGTGCTGGCCGTGGGCCTCGGGATCGCGGCAACGTTGATCGTAGCCGGCGGGCCGCGGCTGGTCGCGGTCGCCAATCGCGCCGCCGTCCCGCTGATGGTGGTGGCCGGGGGCCTTCTGGCCTATCTGGCGCTCCAGGCGATGGGAACCACTACGGAGACGCCCCTTTCAGCCACCCTGTCGATGTGGCAGTCCCTCGACCTCGTGATCGCGTATCAAGTGTCGTGGATCCTGATGTTCGCCGACTACTCACGCTACAGCGCGTCGCCGAGGCGCAGCGGCGTCGCCGTCTTCGCGTCGCTGGCCATCACCAGCATCCTGGGCATGTCGCTCGGCGCTCTGCTCGCCGCGATCTCGGGGAGCACCGACCCCGGCGCCATGCTCGCCGCGGTGGGCTCACCCCCGCTCGGCGCCGCCCTCATGGCGGTCGCCACGGTGACTACGAATCTGGTGAATATCTACCTCTCGGCGATTGCCCTGCGAAGCCTGTGGCCCTGGATCAAGGATACCCAGGCGGTGCTGCTCACCGGCTTTGTGGGAGCGGCGCTGTCGGTCCTCTCACGGGGATGGATCGACGGCTATTCGGTTTTCATGGGAACTCTGGGCCTGATTCTGGTTCCCCTGGGGGGCGTCGCCCTCGCCCAGTTTTTTCCGTTCCCCACCCGAATTGAGCCCCGCGAGTTGTACGAGACCGCCGGCCCCTTCTCAAGGCCGGGCTGGCCCGGGCTCATGGCCTGGGCCGCGGGCGCTCTCGTTTACTGGCGGTTCCAGGAGACGGGGGCCACCCTGCCGGCGTTGATCTTGAGCTTCGCCGTCTTCTCGGTGCTCAGACGCAAAAGGCGCGCACCCTGAGCGTGAGCGCGAGGCGCCGCTCGGTCACTTCTTCCTGGCATCGATGACCTTCTTGAAGTAGGTCCAGCTCGTTTCGTTGGGCCGGTTGTCGTCCAGATCCGGCGGCGTCTTGTAGATCGGATAGTTCGTCTCGATCTCCTGGCGCGTGACTTCCGAGAGCTTGTCGAAGCTGTCGATTTTCACTCCCGCGCCGTGGAAGTAGAGCTCGCCAGCGCGGCCGCTCATCTCCATCCAGGGCAGCCAGGACGAAAGTCGGGTCCACCCCACCTGGACGTTCATCAAGGCGTCCTTGGCCGGGTCCAGCAGTTCCTCGTCGCGGTAGTAGAAGAGAAACATCTCGGTCGCGTGGTAGAACCCGCCCACGTTCTCCTGGTAGTCGCCGCTCAGGGGGTTCCGGTAGAACAGCGGCACTTCAAAAGCCAGCACGCCCAGGCCGTTCTTCGACTCCCCCATCCATTTCGCCGGACCTCGTGAGGTCATGGGAAACGAACCTCCCTGGTTCACGGGATCGTTGGACACGTGCAGAACATCCACTTCCTTCCCGGTCCAGGGGTTCTTCCACTTGCGCAGGATCTCCCCCGTGGCCGGATCCTCGTAGAACACAACTTCCCGCGACACCATCTTGTAGCCCTTCTGGCCCTTCTCATCCGTCACCGACTTGGTCGCGCGGATGTTCATGGCATGCCAGGTGAAGAGAAGTCGGTCTCGCTCGCCGGGGACGCGGGAATAAGTCTTGCCCCAGAAGTCGAAGATCATCGGCTTCCCGTCGATGGTGGATGACTGCATCTTGCGATTGGCGGTCACCACGTCTTCCGGCTTGGACAGATCCAGCCTGGGCAGAGGCGGGGGCGCCGCCTTCCCCTTCTTCTGCACGGCAAGGGTGGAGGTCGCGAGGACGAGCGCGGCCATCGTGAACAGAGCTTTTGTTCGCATGGAGGCCTTTCGTTTTCTTTGGGTGCGGGCGGGGCTCAAGGTTTTCGAGAGCGAAACAGTGGGGTTGAGGCTCCGGGATTGGTTTCAATGACAATCGACTTGGGCTCGGAATAGGCCTCGTATCCCTGAGCGCCGCCTTCGCGCCCAAGACCCGACTGGCCGTAACCGCCGAAAGGGATATCGCCGCTGATGGCCCCGTAGGTATTGACCCACATCATCCCCGTGCGCACCCGGCGAGCCACGGACAGAGCCTTCGAGAGATCGTTCGACCACACGCCGCCGCCGAGGCCGTACTTCGAGTCGTTCGCCACCGCGATCGCCTCCTCCGCATCCTGCACGCGGATCACCGTGGTCACCGGCCCAAACAGCTCCTCCCGCGCGGGGCCGCATGACGCGGTGCCCCCAAGGAGGACGGTGGGTCTGAAGAAGGATCCGGGGCGCAGATCGTCGACCGAGTGCCCCCCCGCTCCGACCTTCAGGCCCTGCTCGCGGGCCCGAGCCACGAAATCAACCGCGGCCGCAACCGCCCGTTCGTCAATCATGGCCCCGACTTCGGTTTCCCCCTCGAAGGGGTCGCCCAGAACGAGCGAATCCGCCAGGGCGCAGAGTTCGGACTCCACTCGATCGGCCACGGAAGCCTGCACCACCAGGCGCGACCCGGAGAAGCAACGCTGCCCGGAATTGCGGAAGATTCCGGCCGCCGCGCCCCGCACCGCCAGATCGAGATCCGCATCCTCGAGAATGATGTGGGCGGATTTTCCCCCGAGTTCGAGCAGGAGATTCTTGATGGTCGGCGCGGCCAGGCGCATGACCGCGGCGCCCGCGGCGGTGCCCCCGGTCATGGTGATCATGTCGACCCGATCATCCCCAGCCAGGCGGGAGGCGACGCCCGCTCCGCCGTGGAGAACGCTCAAGGCGCCCTCCGGCAAACCGGCTTCATAGAGGATCCGCGCGAACTCGGTGGCCAGCAGGGGCGAACGCTCCGACGGTTTGAAGACAACCGAGTTCCCCGCGGCCAGCGCGGGCCCCGCTTTGAGCGAGGCAAAGGGCAGCGGAGCATTGTAGGGGGTGAGGCCCACCACTACACCCACCGGATCACGAACGACCATCTTCATCAACGACCCGTCAGGCGCCGGAGAGGGTGCGCTCTCCCCCGCCGCGTATCTGGCGAACGTCTTCAGATTTGCGCCCGCGGCAAGCACATCGATTCGCGCCTCCGGCAGAGTCTTGCCGTTGTCGAAGACGATCATGCGCGCCAGATCCTCGGCACGCGAGAACGCGATCGCGGCCGCCTTCTCGAGAATGGCGGCGCGTTCCGAGCCCTTCTTCAAGCGCCAGTCCCCGCGGGCGAAGGTCGCGCGAGCAACCGCGAGAGCGTGGTCACAATCGGCCTCGGAGCTCTCACGGAGGGTCAGCAGTGTCTCGCCCGTCGCCGGGTACCGAACGTCAAAGGGCGCGCCCTCGCCCGCGGTGAATCGTCCGTTCACGACCTGGGCCTCGGGCCTGAAAGGCGACCCGCCGCGCTCCGCGATGCTCAGGACTTTCACCACCAGAACTCCTTTTTGCGAATCGAACCAGGCCGGAAACCTGCCTGCTCCGGTCCGAGTCGAGTTGTCTTAACTTTAGTACAAATCCGGAAAGTCTCGCCGCGGACCTGGTGTCACGAGCGCGGGAGCGCCCTGGGCTTTCTATACTCGGACCTTCTTCACCAGAATCGGAGAACCATTGAACGCAGTCATCTTCGCTGCTCTCCTCCTCGCCTCGGGAGGTCCGCCCGACACCGTCCTGCACAACGCGCACATCTTCACCGCCCAGCCGGCGGCGCTCTTGGCCGAGGCGTTCGCGGTCACAGGAGACCGGATCGTCGCGGTAGGCACGTCCGCCGATGTCCTGAAAATGGCAGGACCGAACACGCGCGTGGTCGACCTCGATGGCGCCTTCGTTTCCCCCGGCTTTGGCGATTCACACCTCCACTTCATGAGCGGGAGCCTCACCCTCACCGAGGTGACGCTCGATGACCTGAAGAGCATCAAAAATATTCAGGCCCGCATCGCCGCCTATGCCCAGGCTCATCCCGATGCGCCCTGGATCTCCGGCCGGGGCTGGAACTACGCGGCCTTCCCGGGGAATCTGCCCCACCGCAGGTGGCTGGATGAAGTCGTCCCCGAACGACCGGTGTTCATCGAGGCCTACGATGGGCACACGGGCTGGGCCAATACGAAAGCCTTGGCCCTCGCCGGGATCACGAGGGACACCAAGAACCCGGAGAACGGCGAGATCGTCCGCGACGAGAAGGGAGACGCCACCGGCGCCCTCAAGGAAAGGGCGCAGCGTCTGGTCGAACGGCTCCTGCCCAAGCCCACGGAGGATGATAAGTACCGTTCTCTCAAGACCGGCCTCGATCTGGCCGCGTCCTACGGCCTCACCTTCGCCCACAACGCGGGCTTCGATCTCAATGACCTTCCGGTCTACGAGCGGTTGATGAAGGAGGGGGGTCTGAAGGTCCGCTTCTACAACGCGGTCTACTTCGAACCGGACCCGGACCCGGCCACCCTCGAGAAGATGAAAAACCTGCGGGCGAAGTACCGGGGTCCGCTCTTCCGCTTCGGCGCCGTCAAGGCTCTCGCGGACGGCGTGGTCGAGTCGAAAACCGCATGGATGCTGGAACCGTTCGCGGGCGGAGGAGGCTCGGGCAGCCCGACCTACCCGGTCGACGTCATGAACCGGAGCGTCGCCGCCTACGATCGCGAAGGCTTTCAGATCTTTGTCCACGCCATCGGCGACAAAGCGATTCGATCCATCTTGGACACTTTTGAGCACGCGGCTTCGGTCAACGGTACGTCGGGCCGGCGGCATCGCGTCGAGCACATCGAAGTTCCTCAGCTGTCCGACATCGCCCGGTTCAAATCCCTCGGGGTGATCGCCTCCACTCAGGCTCTGTTCGCGACGCCTGACGACGACGACGACACCCCGGGCGCTTACTTCGGCAACCTCGGCCTGGACCGGGCCGCACGCACCATGGCCTTCAAGGCCATCGATGATGCCGGCGCGGTTCAGGCCTTCGGCAGCGACTGGCCCGTCTATTCGATGGAGGTGCTCAAGGGCATCTACACCGCGGTGACCCGCCAGACCGTGCGCGGCACGCCGCCCGGAGGACTCCATCCCGAGTCGAGGATCAGCGCCGAGGCCGCGCTGCGGCACTTCACGGTCGACGGGGCCTACGCAGGCTTCGCCGAGAATGACTACGGACGGATCGCACCCGGGCTCTTCGCGGACTTCGTGGTTCTCTCGCAGGACATCACGAAGATTCCACCGCCCGGCATCCTCGGGACCCGCGTTCTCTTGACCGTCATGGGCGGGAAAGAGACATTCCGGGCTCGAGACTTCACCGCGGGCGCCGCGGCCGCCGGAAAGTGAGAAGTCGCATGGCAACCTATACGGGCAAGGTCATTGTTCTCACCGGCGCGTCCCAAGGCATCGGCAAAGCCCTGGCTCTGGCCCTCGCGCCCCAGAAGCCAAGGCTGGTTCTCGCCGCCCGGGATGTGGACGCCCTTCGCGCGGTTGAGGCCGAATGCCAGGCCCTTGGCGCCACCACGTTCCTGGTGAGAACAGATGTCACCGACGAAGAACAGTGCCGCGCCTTGATCCGCCAGACCGTTGCGGCCACTTCGGCCCTCGACGTTCTCATCCACAACGCCGGAGG
>JAENWE010000321.1 GCA_016650185.1 Vicinamibacteria bacterium
AGTGGAGTCGAGACGGGCCAGAGCCTCTTCAACCCCCTGGAAACCGCCTTCAATGGCCCCTCGCGCGTCGGCGAAGGCCTTCTCGACTTCGGGGTTCGCCTCCCGGGCCGCGCGGGCCAGCAGGGCTTCGGTATCCGTCTGCAAGTCCTCGAAAGTCAGGGATTCCGCTTCCATGGCCCGGGCCGAAGCCGAGTCCACAAGCGAGAATGACGGACGCGGAAAAATCACCGGGCGGGGAATACCGAAGTGAGCGTACGAAGGACCGATCTGGGCGTGATACGCGACCTCGGCCGGTCCACCCACATAGGCGATGGTGGGCAACAGGTAGTCCTGAACCAGCGGGCGAAGCATCACGCCCGGGCTGGCATCTGCGGGAGACGCCTCGATGCGGGCCAGCAGCTCGGCCGGCGTCATGATCTGGTTCCCGCCGCGGACTTCGACACCCTTCTCGCTGAGGCCGAGGGCCCGCCGCTTGCCGCCGGTCACCAGGAACAGATTCAGAAAGCCCGTCGCTCTCACCGGAACCTGCTGGTGGTAGCCGGCGGAAAGAAGTCTTTCCCCGACTTCCGCGGCGAGACGCGAGGTGGGAGATGACTCGGTGATCTCCCGTTCAATCACCGGTAGCATCAGCTCCTTGAGTTTCGGAACCGCGGGATCAAAGATCACCAGGCTGGGAAGGAAGTGTCGGAGGAGCTTCGCGAAAGCGCCACTGATGGACTCGCCCGGGCGGTAGGCCGCCTCCACCGCGTCGCAGACGTCGTCTTTCCAGGGCGATGCCGGAAGCAACTCGCGCACCGATGCCGACAGGCCGACGATCGTGTCGTCCAGGAAAATGGTGGACGCGGGCTGGAGGATCGGCTCCACATGCGGCTCGTAGCGAAGGGCCTTCAATTCGGAGGTTGCGTCGAGAATGGTGGTGGTCCGGATCTCGGCGAAGTCGTGGTCGTCCGACGCGACCCAGAAGACGGGGACCACTTTCTTGTTGAGCGACTCGCTCATGGTGCGGGCGAGTTCGACGGCGGCAAGAGCCTTGTAGAGGACATAGAGCGGGCCGCCGAAGAGAACCGACTGCTGCCCGGTCACGACCGAGAGAGTCCGCGGATTCTTGAGCGCTTCGGCGTTGCGGCGAGCTTCGCTTCCTTCCGGCTGCTGGGAGGCCAGCACCGCCGCCAGCTCAGGGCGGGGATGGGGGAAAGCCGCGGTGGCGGAGGCGGCCTTGGCGATGTCCTCCTTGGAAAACCCCAGCGCATAGAACGAGGAGGCCCGGCCCCGAGAGGCCAGATAGTCGCGGAACAACGGGGAAAGCGGTTGTTTCAGCGCGTCGAACGAGATGGTTCGCGCGGCACGATCCGTCGCAATCATTGCGACGCAGTCTATGCGATGGGCCGGGGCCTCGCCTTATTCCGTGCGCAGGGTGGTGGCGGGGTCGGTTTCCGAGGCGCGCCAGGCGGGGATCGCGCAGGCGAGGAGTGCCGCGACCAGAAGGCTTCCGAAAACGCCCGCGAATGTCGTGGGATCGAACGGAGTCACACCGTAGAGCAGCGAATCGAGGGCGCTGACCGCCGCGGCGGCGATCAGAAGGCCGGCGGCGAGACCCTGCAACACCGGCCGCATCCCCTTCGCGAAAACCATGCGCCGAATCTCCGCGGTGCGAGCTCCAAGGACGAGACGCACACCGATCTCTCGCTGCTTCTGGCCGACTAGAACGCTGACTGCGCCATAGAGCCCGACCACGGCGAGGACGAAGGCCGAGAAGGCGAAAACCGACAGGAGCCATGCCGCGAGCCGCCTTGTGCCCATCGAGGCGGCGACGATCTCCTCGTAGGGTTGAATGGCAGTCAGGGGCTGGCGCGGATCGATCTCCCGGAAGATCCTGCGGATGGGATTGGCGAGGGCGGCCGGGTCCGCCGAGGATCTAACAATGAGAGTCAGGGTCGTTTCCGCCCATGCCCACTGCGACTGGGGAACATAGACCTGATAGCCGGGAGACTTGTCGAGCCCGTGATGAGCCACGTCTCCCACGATTCCTACGATGGTGCGTGGTTCCGCGGTCGGAGGGCCGAGCATCAGGATCTGGCCCAGGGCCTCTTGTTCCGGGAACATCTCGCGCGCCAAGCGCTGGTTGACGACAACAACTCCGAGTGAGCCTTGGGAATCGGCGTGGGTCAGCAACCGCCCCCGATACGGCGAGATGGCCAGCGTTTTGAAATAGTCGGGGGTGACCACGAACCGGTCGGCCGAGGGCGCGCTCTCCGGATTCTCAAGCGGGCGCGAGGCGAGGTGAAGGCCATAACCGTCCATGCCACCGCCGAGCGGTAGCGTGGTGACACCTGCGGCCGCCACCACTCCGGGAAGGGCGCGCACCCGCGAGAGCGCCTGATCGTAGAAGGCCACCGTAGCGGCAATCGCCTGCGCATTGTCGTCAACCTGGAACTCAGGCCCGCTGAGCGAGGCGCGCAGGGTCAGGACATGGGCAGAATCGAACCCCGGATTCACGGCGAGAAGTCCCATGAGGCTTCGAACCAAGAGGCCCGAGCCGATGAGAAGGACGGCTGCCATGGCCACGTTGGCGCCCACGAGGCCGGAACGGAAGCGCCAGGAACCGGACGTCGCCCGCGTACCGCCGTGGATGTCGGCGGCGAGATCCCGGCCAATCAACTGCCTCATCGGGGCAAGGCCGAAGAGGAGTCCGCTGAGAACGACGAGTCCAAACGCGAAGGCGAAGCCGCGCTCGTCAAGCGCCACGCTCTGGAGCCGCGGCAACTGAGACGGGCCCGCCACGGCCAGCCAGCGTACGGCCGCGAACGCGGGCGCGAGTCCCGCCACACCGCCGGCCAGGGCGAGAAGCAGGGACTCGGTGACCAATTGCCGGGCCATCCGGCCGGGACTCACCCCAAGTGCGGCGCGAATCGCAATCTCCCGGGTTCGCTCGTTGGCCCGCAGGAGGAGGAGGTTCGCGACCGTGCCGCAAGCCACCAGCAGGAGCGCGAAAACGCCGATCGAAAGGACCGAAAGCGTGGGCCGTACCGGCCCCAGGAACACATCGTCCAGCCTTGTCACCCGGATCGAGGGATCGTTGTACTCCTTGGGATGTTCGGCGCTCAGTCCGGCCACGATCCCGCTCATCTCTTGCTGCGCGGTCGAAGCACTGACTCCGGGCGAGAGCCGCGCCATCACGCGCAGGTGGCGGCAGGTGCGGCAGGCAAAATCTGCCGCGGGGTCGTAACCAAGGGGCACCCACATCTGCGCGCCTTCGTACATCCGCGCGCCCACAAGGTCGTCGAAGCTCTGCGGCATCACTCCCACCACCACGAATGGATTGCCGCTGATGGTGATGGGTTTCCCAAGGATGGCGGGATCCGCCTGGAATCGGCGCCGCCACAACGAGTCGGTGAGGATGGTGACGCGGCGGGCGGCGCCCGGACGATCCTCCGCCCGCGTGAACGCCCGCCCAATCGCCGGCTGGATTCCGATCAGGTCGAAGTAGCTCGACGAGGCACGCATCGCGCTGACTCGTTCGGCGTCCTGATCGTCGCCGGAGAGTGTCGCGTACGACATGGAGATCGCCGCCATCGATGCGATCGAGCGGGTGCGGTCTCGCAAATCGACGAAGGTCAGATAGCCCATATTCGACCCATCGCCACCCTTGGACGCCTCCTGGATCATCACCAGTTCTTCGCTCTGGTGATACGGGAGGGGCGACAACATCACCGCGTCGACGACTGCGAACATGACCATGGAAGCGCCAAGGCCAAGCGCCAGGGTGAAGATGGAGGTGAGCGTGTGCGCGGGACGCGCGGCCGCGCTACGCAGCGCGAAGCTCGCATCGCGCTTCAGGATGTCCCAATGCTCGGTGGGCGCGGTCTTCAGGATATCGGCGATGGCCGACATCCACAGACCCAGCAGCGCGCGCGGCCGACGCGCCTCGCGTCGTTCGTCGCGAAACGCAGTCTCCATTTCGCCGCCATAGTCGCCCCGAAATTCGGCCGGCAGCAGCCGAAGGAGCTTCCGAAAGAAGAAATCGTGCATCGACTCAGACTTCTTCACGCGCGCTTGACCGAGAGCTTGGCTCGCGCCTGTAACAGCGTTTCTTCAAGCCGATCCGCCTCGGCCACCGCCACCGCCCGACCTCGATCCGTCAGCCGGTAATAGCGCCGCCGCTCATCATCGAGATCGGGACCGGGCCGATCGAAGGACTCAAGGATGAAACCCTCCGCCACGAATCGCTTGATGATCGCGTAGAGCGTGCCAGGCAGGAGACGGACCTTGCCCTCACTCCGGCGCGCGACTTCCTTGATGATCGCGTATCCGTGCTTCTCGCCGTCCGCGAGCGCCACCAGAACCTGAAACATGGCGGGAGAAAGGGGGAGATGATCCGAAGCTATAAAGCGCATAGGACGACTATATCGAATGTCTGAATAGTCGTCAACCTCCGAGAACGCGACGCCCTCCTAAGAAGGACCAGAGGCCGAATCGGCCGCCCTGGATCAGGCGGCAGACCCTCAGGGCTGAGTTCGCTGAACCGCTTTGCCCACGCTCGTGAACGAGAAACCGGCGTGTCCACTCTGCCCGATCATCACGGCCTCGACAATCGGAGCATCCATCTCGGCGGGACCGGCCCATTCGATCACGAAGTTGGCGCCCGGACCGCCCGAGAGGTCGCTCCGTTTGATCACATACTCCACCGAGGCCATGGGCGGGAGTTGGGCGGGAGCCTGCACATAGTCGCGAACCGGTTGTCCCGCGGAGTCGTAGTAGCGGGCGTGGGTCAGAATCAGCGGTTGCTCGAGGCTCACATTCCGAACGCTGACCGTGGCGGCCAGATTCACCATCAAATGATCGGCGTCCAGCCCCAGGTGGACGCTCGAATAGACAGAGACGTAGATCCGACGATGGACGAACTCGGCCGGAATCGGGGCGCTCAAGGGCTTGAGCCGAGCCGAAGAACTGCCGGCCGCAGCCGGATCGACAGGCGGGGGCGGAAGCGAACAAGAGAGCGCTGAACCAGCAGTCCAGCACAGCAAGGCAAGGAACGTTCGTGGTCGCATGAAGTGCCCTCTCCTTTGGCCTCCGCG
>JAENWE010000322.1 GCA_016650185.1 Vicinamibacteria bacterium
AGGGTCCGACCGGAGCGCCCCGTCCGTAGCCGACCATGATCGTCCCGAACAGAACGAGACCGGCCCCGGCCGCGAGGGCGGCACTTTCCAGGACTCGAAGCTCCTCCACGTCCGCCTGCCCGAAAACGCGGGCGATGCGCTGTGCGAACCCGAAGATCGAGACGATGAGAATGGCGAACAGGGTTGATCCGAAGAGCGAGGCGCCGCTGTCTGCCTTCAGTCCCTGCAGCGCCCACCAGGCGATCGTCAGCGTGGTGCCGATGGCGGCGCCCCTCAACAGCGCCCCCCGCCGAAAGAGCACGGCCACGATCAGAATCGCGGCATCGAGCATCGCGATCAGGCCAAAGAACTGCGGCCATTGATCGATGTAGCGCTTCGAGGTGGCGAGAGCGAACGCGAACAGGAATGGAACCAGCCCGCCAATGGCGCTCACGCGTCGCAGTCTGGGGTCGTCGGCGTCTCCCGCGGCGATGGGCAGGACCAGGTAGAACGTTCCGAACACCAAAAAGATGACGATCGCGACCGGCATGGTTTCGGGCGACATGAAGTTCCAAAACCAGCGGATCTGATGGACCAGGGTCAAGGCGAGGCCGAGTCCGAGAAGTCCGAACCATCGGCCCTTCACCGCGACGGCGAGCGTTCCCAGGTTGAGGGCGAGGGTGTAGGCGAAGACGCCCAAGGTTGCCTCCTCGCGCGCGGCGAGGCCGATCGAGGTGGCGAACCCGACCAGGAGGCTCAACACCGCGGTGGCGAAGGCGCGGTAGCGGACCGCCAGCAGGCCTCCAGTCGCGGTAACTGCCAGTATCCCCGTGAAGGCCGCGGGCATGGAGATGAGGGCATACCGCGCATGCGCGCCGAGGAGGGCGACCCAGAGGATGGCCAGGCCCGCGCTCGACACCGGGCTCGCGATTGTGGCCAGGCCCTGCCGCATGGAGGCCTCGGCGGAGACGAGCGCTCCGATTCCCACAGCGAGCATCACCGCGAAGCCCACCTCCGGGCCGATCAGGCCTTGCTCGATGATCCACCGGGCGAAAAAGATTGCGGAGAGGATGAAGGCGATTCCGCTCATCCAGGCGGCCCCCTTGACCCCAATGAAGCTCTCCCAGTCCGTGGGCGGTGAGGTTGGCTCCGTGGTGACCTCGGGTGGGGAGGAAAGGGCGGTTGACGCGGACGGGTCCGTCGCCCCGACCGGCAGAACAGAGGGCGGCGCCGCCTGGATCTCAACGTCGGATCGGCCTCCATCCTCTACCTCGGCCATGGGAACGGGTGGCGCGGGCGCAGCGGTGAGCAGAGGCTCCGTTGCGTTCCCCTTTCCGGGCGTTCGCATTTCCTCGATCTGCCGCCGCTGTGCTTCCATTGTGATCAGCAGTTCGTCGCGTTCGTCTCGCAGTTTTCGAACCTGGGCACTCAGAACGCCGGCTCGGATGATGGCGAGGAACGTAACCGCGAAGGCGAAAAGCGCCAGGAGCATTTTCAGTCCTCAAAGATCGGGCCGCCCCCGAACGCATCTTTGTTCAGAGAATGTAAAACCTGGGCGAGGCGCGAGGCCGCACCCGGGTAGTGTCGTCAAATGCAGTATGACCCGACTCCGACCCCTCCTGCTGTGGTGCATTTTGCTTATCCCCGGTGGTTCTTTTGCCCAAGGGACGGGGTCGCCGCCGGCCCTTCCCGACACTCCGGTCGGCCGGGCCGTGGGCCTGTTCGTCAAGGCCCTGAATACCGGCTCTCTCGCGGAACTGGAGCGGTTCCACACCGATCGCGGCGGCCACGCCGAGAACGCCCAGCAAGACCTCGGCTTCTTCCAGCAGTCCGGCGGACTCAACCTTCAGAAGGTGGTCAAGGCGTCGGAATTCGAGATCGATGTCGAGGCGATCATGCGCAAGTCGGGGCGGGCGGTCGTGCTGCACCTCGCCGTCGACCCCGCGCCGCCTCATGAAGTCGCGGGTCTGGGAGTGAGACCTTCGGGCGCTCAGGGATCGGGAGGTCCCCGCGGAGCGGCCGGGGTTGAGGACGACGACATGGCTCCACGGCCCGCCGGTGACGTTATCGTCGCGGCCCCCGCTATCGTCGATCAAGCGGTCGCGGCCGGATTCTCCGGTGTGGTCCTGATCGCGAAGGACGGCAAGCCCGTTCTGGAGAGGGCCTCGGGCTTCGCCCACCGCGGGCTTGACGTGAAGAACCGGATCGATACGAAGTTCAACCTGGGTTCCATCAACAAGACGTTCACGAAGCTCGCGATCGCCCAGTTGATGGAGGTCGGAAAGCTCGGTTGGGACGACAGGCTCGGGAAATTTCTCCCGGACTTTCCAAACGCCGATGCCGCGGCGAAAGTCACGATCGGCCATCTCGTGGAGATGAGATCCGGGATCGGTGATTTCTTTGGTCCCGAATTCGAGGCCACTGCGAAGAACCGCATTCGGACCCTCTCGGACTATCTACCCTTCTTCGCGAAGAAGCCCCTGGCCTTCGAGCCTGGGGTTGGGCAGGCCTACTCCAACGGCGGCTATCTGACCCTCGGCCTGATCATCGAGAAGGTGAGCGGGCAGACCTACTACGACTACGTGCGCGACCACATCTTCAAGCCCGCCGGCATGACGGACACCGACTCCTTCGAACTGGACGGTGTGACCCCGAACCTCGCCGTCGGCTATTCCGGCAAGACTCG
This sequence comes from Vicinamibacteria bacterium, assembly GCA_016650185.1. GTDB lineage: Bacteria > Acidobacteriota > Vicinamibacteria > Fen-336 > JAGNNV01 > JAGNNV01. The sequence continues at coordinate 2,666 of JAENWE010000322.1, forward strand.
CGGCGAATGGGTCAGCAACATCTACTCCCTTCCCGCCCGCGGAAGTTCGGCGGGCGGCGGCTATTCGACCGCGCCCGACCTGGTGAAGTTCGCGGAAGCGCTGGTGGCCGGCCGGCTGGCAGGCGCGCCTTACACCTCCTGGTATCTCGGAGGTCCGCGACCTGCTCCGCAGGCCCCCGCTTCCTCATCAAGTGGCCCGATGCGCGGTGGCCTCGGCGTCGCGGGCGGCAGCCCCGGCGTCAATGCCGTCTTTGAGTTGGACGCAGGGCAACGTCTGGTTATCGTGGTCCTGGCCAACGACGGCCCACCGGCCGCGGAGAACCTGGCCCGGAAGATCCGCCTCGGAAGGTAGTGAGGTTGCCAACGGGCGAGGAAGGCAGGCCCTTCGGCCCGGCCACCGCGATGGCGATACCACAAAGGATCAAGGGCGCCGCCACCAACAGACGCAGGGTCAGCACCTCGCCCAGGAACAGGATACCGAGCGCTGATGCGAGCGGGGGCACCGCGAGCTGAACAATGGACGCGCGGGTGGCAGTCAGGGACGGCACGGCGGCATACCAGGCCACGTAGCCGAGGCCGGAGGTGATGCCGCCGGAGGCCATCGCGAGCAGCAGTCCGGGCACGCTCAGCTGTAAGGAGGAGAGGGTGAGAAGGCTCGCCCCCAGGGACAGGGGAAGCGCAGCCGCGAAGTTCCTGGCCGTGGCGAAAAGAGCCGGGCCCGACGTTCGACCGCGAATCGAATAGATGCCCCAGGCGAAGCCGGAGATCGCCATCAGGAGAGCGCCGAGCGGGTCCGGCGACTCGGCGCCCGGGCGAGTGAGCCAGCCGAGCCCGAACAGCGCCAGCGCGAGGCCGGCCGCCTCCCTCCCCTGAATCCGCCGTCCCCAGAGGAGATCCGAGCCGATCATGGTGATCTGCACACAACCGAAAACCAGGAACGCCCCGGTGCCCGCGGAGATGCGCAGGTAGGCGAGCGAGAACGGCAGCGCGTACATGAACAGAGCGAGCGCAGAGAGCGCGCGATCCCGCTTACTCGGGGCAACGGGATTTCTGGCTCCGCCCGATGTCCTCACCAGAACGAACAAAACCAGGGCTCCCGAAGCCAGTCGCGCGAGAGTGAAGCTCGATGCGTCGATCAGCCCCGATCTCAGGGCGGCCCGGCACAAGAGCGAGTTCAACGCGAAACAAACGAGGGCCAGCAGGGTCAAGCCCACCGTCTTTCCCGCGGGAACGTCGGAAGGCCGGGCGCTTGGAACCGCAGTCATAACGAACGCGAAACTCTACAACCAGCCCTGTTCGAGCCATCGGCCGATGACCGGTGTGGCAGAATCGACCTGTAGCTGGCGTTTTTCAACGTGACGAGTGAATGAATCAATGCGAAACATGGTTTCTGTAAGAGCCGCGCTGATCCGCGGCGCGTCGGTGTGCCTGGTGCTGGCGGTCGCGATGTGGGCGATCCTTTTCCTCTCGAACCGGTCGGTGGAAGCGCGCCTTTCCGACAGCCGCCGTGCCCTCGTGAGAGTATCCGGCCTGCGGTCGCTCATCTCCATCACCGAGAAGATCACCACCCCCGTTCTGAACGCGGCCGACTACGGCAGCGAAATGGCGGAACGGGAGAAGGAATTCCGGGAGGCATCGGCCCGAGCCACCGCCGCCGCCGCCAGGCTCGATGAGGTCTTCACCGCGGCCGAGGCGGTGAGTTCCGGCTATGCGGAAGTCAGGTCCTCGCTTTTCGAGACTGCGAAAGGCGGGGGCCGGATCCTCGAGATTCTCAAGAACCCCACGGCGCGAAAGGATAAGAACACAGAGGCTGAGTTCGAGGAACTTCGCGCGTCCCTGGCCGGAAAGTCGTCGAAGGTGGTGGCCGATATCCGCATGATGGTTGAGACGGAGACCAAGGCGGCGGGCGACCATCTCGACGTGGCTCGGGACACGTCGGTGCGAGCGGGCCGTATGGCCCTTTTCGTTCTGGTCCTCTTCCTGATTGCGGTTCCCCTGGTTGCACTTTTCGTCGCCCGCGCGATCGCCCATCCGGTGGGTCAGGTCACCAGGATTCACAGGTCGATCGTCGATGGCGACTTTGAGCAGACCGTGACGGTGACCGAGGAGGGCGAGCTTGGAATCCTCCAAAGATCCTGTCAGGACCTCCTTCAGTATCTTCAAACCCTCAGCACGCAGGCGAACGCTCTTTCGAACGGAGACCTGACCTCGTCGGTCCAGCCTCGCTCGGAGCGCGACCTTCTGGGAGCCTCCTGGCTCGATATGACGCGCCGCCTCGGTCAAATCATTTCTGAGGTGCGCTCGGCTTCGTCTTCCGTTTCCGTGGCCGCCCAGCACCTCACGTCGTCGTCGAATGTGCTTTCGAATGGCACGGCCCAGCAGGCGGCCTCGGTGGAAGAGACCACCGCGTCACTGGAAGAAATGAGCAGCTCCATCACCCAGAACGCGGATCACAGCCGCAGCCTCGAACAGATGGCGATGCGGGGAGCGCAGGACGCGGAGGAGGCCGAGGGGTCGGTCTCCAAGACGGTGCAGGCCATGAAGACGATTTCGGAGAGGATCGGGATCATCCAGGACATCGCCTACCAGACGAATCTGCTGGCTCTGAACGCGGCGATCGAGGCGGCGCGGGCGGGGGAGCAGGGGCGCGGCTTCGCGGTGGTGGCGGCGGAGATCCGGCGTCTGGCCGAGCGTTCGCAGACCGCGGCGAAGCAGATTTCCGAGATGACCAAGGGCAGTCTGGAGATTGCCGGGTTGTCGGGCCAGAAGCTCGCTCAACTGGCGCCGTCGATAAGGCGGACCGCCGAGGTGGTTCAGGAACTGGCGGCGGCGTCGGCGGAGCAGGCGGCGGGGGTGGGTCAGATGAACCGCGCGATGGCACAGGTGGATCAGGTGACCCAGCAGAACGCGTCCGCGTCCGAGGAACTCTCGGCCACTGCGGAAGAGTTGAAGCAGCAGGCGGAGAATCTCGAGCGCCTGCTCGCGTTCTTCAAGATCGCGTAGCTCAGCCGAACCTGGCCTGGAACGCCACGGCCGCGCGCAGGTAGGCGTCTCGGCCCTCGGGGCTGGGAATCCTCTCCGCCTGATCCCTGATGGCCGGAGGCAGCGCCGAGACCGGAGGGGCGGTCCTTCGCGGCCCGATCTCCCTTCGCGGTTTTCTCGGAGTCACCGGCCCTAGAACGAACGCGAGCCCCCTCGGGGCGAGCGAGCCCGCTGTTCGCTGAAGGCGCAGGACCAGGCCTCCGCGCAGATCGCGAAGCGTCCGGATCCACGAAGCGGAGTCGGCGCGGACGCGCATGACGTCTCCCTGAATGCCCACCACCTCGCTGTGGTTCGCGATGGCATCGCCCGTGATCGCTGGCCACAGGGCCTTCAACACCGCCAGACGATGTGGTTCGGCCGCGGCGAAGAATCCGGGGAGGGAGGATGTGGGCAAGGGAGGGGATGTCCTGGACTCTCATTCTAAGGGGGCGGCACTATCGCCCCGCGGGGGTCTCAGGTACGCTTGCGCTCTTTCCGTCCGGGTCCGTTCGTGATTCTCATTCGCGTGACAGCGCCGGAAACCGCCCTCATTCCATCTTCGCGGCAAGCCCCAGCCCGCCGCCTTCATCCCCTGACCTTGGATCGGCGGTGTAGCATTCTTAGGTCCGCCCACGCCCAAAAGCGCGTTGCCGCATGCTTTTGGGGCGTTTGCCCCCTGATTTCCTTCGTTCGCGAGGACTTTCATGATCACCCACGATCCCAGCGCACGGGCCTTCCGGCTGGCCGAAATCGAAGACATTTTGAAGTCCACAGCAAAGGCCGAGGAGACCGCGCTGCTTCTGAGTTTCGCGGGTGTGGTCTTCAACGAGATGCCGGACGCGGTGGCCCTCGACGGCGGCGCCAAGCAGACTGCGGAAAGGCTCATTCAGCACTTCAATTTCTTCGTTCATGAGGTGCCCGAAGCGCATCAGGCCAGCTCCGGTGTTCCCGGGCTCCACGTTCGGGTGAGGAACACGGGGGTTTCCGAGACCCGGGTGGTCGCGGGCAAAGCGGTGCCCGCCGAGGTCACGGTGGTCGAAACCCACACCCTGGACGCTCCCTTCATTTTTGAGAGTCTCAAAAACTACTTCCGCAAGGCCGGGCTGCGGGTTGTTTCGGCGATTCATCCGATACTCACGGTGAAGCGCCAGTGGGGCAAGGTCAAGTCGGTGGCTCCCGCTTCCGACGAGGGGACGAAGGAGCTTCTGTGTCATTTTCGGATCGAGCGGATCGACGAGAAGGAACGCCTGCGGGAGCTTGAACACGAGATTCACGCCGTCCTCAAGGCGGTCTTCGTCTCAGTGGCGGACTTTCCCGCCATGACCCGGGCGGCGAAAGAGGCGGTCATGCGAATCCGGGCGCGCAGGCCGGATGACATCCGGCAGGCTGCAGCCAGGGAATTTCTGGACTGGCTGCTTGACGACAACTACATCCTGCAGGGTCTGGCCCGCTACGCCGTCACCTCGGCGGGCCACCTCGACCGCGAGGGCGAAGCAGCCTTGGGCGTCTTTAGCGATCCGTCCCTGCTTTCCGTTGTCTTCCCGGAAATGCTCGAAGAAATTGAGTCGAGGCTCCTGCCCTCGCCCACCGACGAACGCATTGTGGTGATCGACTACGGCAATCACTCGGCCTCCATCCACTCCCTGGAGCCGGTGGACGACATCGTCGTCCGCGAGTGGGCCGAGGATGGGTCGCTCAAGGCCATTCTGCTGCTGGTGGGCCGGTTCTCCATGACCGCGCTGATCGAGCGGCCGACCGACATCCCCCTCCTGCGTGAGAAGCAGGACTTCCTGCTCGCGAATTGCGGCGGGATCAAGAACTCGCATGCCTATCGCGAGACCCGGGCGGTCTTCAACCGGATGCAAAAGCGTGAGCTTTTCTACACCGATCGCGCCGTGCTCAAGAACATCGTGGATACGATTGTCTTCGCGACCGGCGACGACGATCTTGTGGTTCACGTGCGCCAGGGGGCTGGATATCAGGCCCTCTATCTGGCCTTCTCGAGAATGCGCTATTCCGGTCAGATTGAGCGCGATCTCACCCTGAAGTACCGCGAGGAGTTCGGTCCGATTACGTTTGTGAGTTCCGCCGACCTGGGCGCTTTCTCCATGATCGTCTTCTATTTCGACGGCGACACGGTCACCGAGGCGATCGACCTCGACCGGGCCCGCGACATCGCCGCCGTGGAAACCAATACCTGGGTAGACCGCGTGTCTCTGGAGATGGTGCGTCACTTCGGAGAGTACAAGGGGCGAAAACTCCTGAATCGTTACGTCAGAAGCGAGTCCAGAAGCGGCTTGTACCGGGAACTGACGCCGCCCGAACAGGTGCCGCAGGACATCGAGGCGTTGGAGCTCATAGGCGAAGGTCTTGGGGCCCGGGTCCTTCCAAAGTCGGCGGAAGAGGCGACCCTGAAGCTCTATTCCAGGAAACCCTTCATCCTCTCGGAAATTCTTCGGACCCTGACGAACTTCGGCCTGAACGTGATCGACGAGGTTTCGATGCCGGTCACGCTCCCCGGCGGACGGAAGGGACACGTCGACCGTTTTGCGATCCGCGCCACCCCCGCAGCCGTCGCGGCGCTGCTCGCTGACACCGATCGCGCGGTGGACGCCCTGCGTCGCATCGAACAGGGCCGGTTGACGGACGGCCCCTTGAACTCTCTGATTCTCGACGGTGGTCTGACCGCCCGCGAAGTCGAGATTCTTCGGTGCCTGCGCAACCACCTTCTGCAGTTGAGGACTCACTACAACGTGGAAACGGTCAACGAGACCTTTCTTCGGAATTTGACCGCCACCACCGCGATCCTCCGGCTGTTCATCGCCCGGTTCGACCCGGCGTTGGGCGCCCAGCGACCCTCTGGGGTTGAAGGGGCGAACGACGAGGTCCTCGCACGGCTGGAAGCGATCAAGAGCCTGGTCGATGATGAGATTTTCCGCGGGCTCGCCGGCCTGGTGAACGCGGCGCTCCGCACGAACGCCTTCCAGAAGCCCGAGCGGGCGGTGATCTCGATCAAGTTCGAGTCCAAGAGCATCCCCCTCATACCCTCACCCAAGCCGATGTTCGAAATCGCCGTGCACGCGAAAATGATTCAAGGGGTCCACCTGAGGGGCGGGAAAGTGGCTCGGGGAGGCATCCGCTGGAGCGACCGTCACGACGACTATCGCCGGGAGATTCTTGGGCTGATGAAGACCCAGATGGTGAAGAACTCCATTATCGTGCCGGTGGGATCGAAGGGCGGTTTCGTGCTCAAGGGAGCGGTGCCTCCGCGTCCCGCGCTCGACGCCTACCTTATCGAACGATACCGGGAGTACGTTTCGGGCCTGCTGGACATCACGGACAACATCGTTGATGGCGCGGTTCTCCATCCGCCCGACGTGGTCCGCTACGACGGCGACGATGCTTATTTGGTCGTGGCCGCGGACAAAGGAACCGCTCACCTGTCGGACACCGCGAACGGGGTTTCCGACCAGTATGGGTTCTGGCTGGGCGACGCGTTCGCCTCCGGCGGTTCGGTCGGATACGACCACAAGAGGGTCGGCATCACCGCCCGCGGGGCCTGGGAGTGCGTCAAGCACCACTTCGCGAACCTCAGGATCGATTGCCAGAAAGAGCCCTTTACGGTGGCCGCGATCGGCGACATGGGCGGCGATGTCTTCGGCAACGGCATGCTGATGAGCAAGACGACCCGCCTGATCGCCGCGTTCAATCACGCCCACATCTTCGTGGACCCGGATCCCGACCCCAAGTCGAGCTTCGAAGAAAGGGAGAGGCTCTTCGAGCTTCCGCGCTCCTCCTGGCGCGACTACAACGCCGCGCTGCTCAGCAAAGGAGGCGGCATCTTCGATCGCGGGGCCAAGTCCATAGCCATCACCGCCGAAATGCGGTCGGCTCTCGGACTGGCCGCGGATGCCCGGGCCCTCTCGGGCGAGGAGTTGATTCGCTCCGTCCTGAAGGCTCCGGCGGATCTGCTCTACAACGGCGGCGTTGGCACCTACGTCAAGGCCACGATCGAAGAGCACGATGACGTCGGCGACACCGCCAACGACCGGGTTCGGGTCGACGCCGGCGAGGTCCGGGCGCGGGTGGTGGCCGAGGGCGGCAATCTCGGGTTCACCCAGAAGGGCCGGTTGGAGCTGGCCCAGAAGGGCGTCCTTCTCAACACCGACGCCATCGACAACTCCGGCGGCGTCGACATGTCCGACCACGAGGTCAACATCAAGATCCTCATGGGCATTCTGCTCAAGGCGGGCGCTCTCAAGAGCGTCGAGGAGCGAAACCGCATCCTGGCCGAGATGACCGAGGAGGTAGCGGACCTCTGCCTCGCCGACAATGAGGGCCAGGCGCTCGCCATCACCCTCGATGTGCTGCGCTCAAAGGCCTCGCCGGTCGAGCATCTGGACTGCATCGATGCGCTGGTGGCCGCGCAGTTCCTGAATCCCGTCGACGATTCCGTGCCGGCGCGCAATGTTCTGAAACGCGACTGTGCGGAGACAGGCCTGCCCCGTCCGCTGCTCTCGGTTCTTCTGGGCGAGACCAAGCGCTTTCTCTACGAGGCGGTGTTGCCGACGAGCTTCCCGGATTCGGCCGAGGGCGCCTCGCTCCTCGGCTCCTACTTCCCGGTGCGCCTCCAGAAGGACTACGGCCAACACCTCGCCGCTCACCCGCTCAAGAGGGAGATTGTGGCCACGGTCGCGGTCAACCATATCGTCAATGCCTCGGGGATCGCGTTTGTTGCCCGGGCCATGAGGGCCAGCGGCCAGGATGTGGGCCGGGTTTTCAGCGCCTTTTACTCGGTGGCCCTGGCCGCGGGGGCTGCGGCCGCCCGGGCTGCCATCATGGCCGAGACTCTGGAGGCCCCGGCGCGGCAGGCGAAGCTGCTGGCCTTTGAGACCGAACTTGGAGCCAAGGTCCAAAAGGCGCTGCCCGAGTAGACACTAGCCCGGGCGGCGGTGGCGCCCGAACCGGCATGGTGCAAGTGACTCATCGGCATGAGGCGCGAGGCTCACCCCGGAATCCTGGGAAACAGAGGAGAATGGGGGTGCTAAAGGGTCCATTCTCCTTTCTGAGGGCCCGGGGAGGCCGGACGATGTTCGAAGCCGCAGAACTTGGTCATCAGATCTCGAAGGCCGATTACGAAAAGGAGATCCCTGCCCTCAGAGCTGGCCTGCTTGACGCACAGCGGCAGCTGCTGGAGGCTCGCGTCCCCTTGATCCTGATTGTTTCGGGAGCGGACGGCGCGGGGAAATCCGAGACCGTGAACCGGCTCCACGAATGGTTCGATCCGCGGGGCCTCGAAACAAATGTCTTCGGGCCGCTGTCCGATGACGAGCGGGACCGGCCCGCCTACTGGAGATTCTGGCTCTCCCTGCCCCCGCGGGGCCGAGTGGGCATGTTCTTCGGCTCCTGGTACACCGATCCCATCATCCGGAGGGTCTATCGCAAGAGCGGGGGAGCCGAGTTCGATCGCAGCCTCTCCCGAATCGAGTTCTTTGAACAGGAGCTCGCCCAGGATGGCGCTCTCATCGTCAAGCTCTGGCTCCATCTCTCCAAGAAGGCGCAGAAGAAGCGTCTCACCAAGCTGGCGGGCGACCCCAAGACCCGCTGGCGGGTCGCTCCCATCGACTGGAAGCATTTCAAGCTCTACGACCGTTTCGTAAAGTACTCGGAGCAGGCGCTCCAGCGCACCGACACCGGATTCGCCCCGTGGACAGTGGTCGAAGCGACCGACGATCGCTATCGCGAGATCACGGTGGGCCGAGCGGTGCTGGAAGCGGTCAGGAAGAGGCTTGCCGCGAAGAAAGACGCGGTCGCCCCGGTTGCGCATGCGGCGCTGCCTGGGGATCCGGTGTCCGTTCTGGACCGGGTGGACCTGAAGAAGACGGTCACCACCAAGGAATACGACCGCAAACTGGCGACGCTCCAGGGCCAGTTGAGTCGGCTCTCGCGAGAGGCGTGGGCCAAGAAAGTCTCCAGTGTGCTGGTCTTCGAGGGCTGGGATGCCGCGGGCAAAGGCGGGACGGTCCGTCGTCTGACCTCGGCCATGGACGCCCGGCTGTACCGGGTGGTTCCCATCGCCGCGCCCACCGATGAAGAGCGCGCCCATCAATACCTGTGGCGGTTCTGGCGTCACATCCCTCGCGCGGGCCGGGTCACCATCTTCGACCGGTCCTGGTACGGCCGGGTCCTGGTCGAACGAGTGGAGGGCTTCGCCCGCGAGGACGAGTGGAAACGCGCGTTCCAGGAGATCAACGAGTTCGAGGATCAGCTCGTGGAGAACGGGACGATGGTCACCAAGTTCTGGGTCCACATCAGCAAGAACGAGCAGTTGCGACGTTTCAAGGAACGGGCGAAGACCGAGTTCAAGCAATACAAGATCACCGACGAAGACTGGCGAAATCGGAAGCAGTGGGACGCCTACCAGACCGCGATCAACGAAATGGTGGTGCGCACCAGCACGCGGGGCGCGCCCTGGGTGATCGTGGCTGGAAACGACAAGCGCTACGCCCGGATCCAGGTTCTAGAAACCGTGTGCCGCCGGCTGGAAAAGGCCCTCGGCTAAGTAGAGGAGAACTCCGATGCGCAAGTACATCGTGATGGGCCCCCAAGGATGCGGAAAAGGCACTCAGGCCAAGATGCTGGAGAAGGATTTCGACCTTGTCCACATCAGCGTGGGTGACATTTTTCGCTGGCAGGTTCAGCATCATTCAAAGCTGGGCGCCAAGGTCAAGAGGATCGTGGCTTCCGGCCTGCTCGTCTCCGACGATCTGGTGAATGAGGTGGTGGTCGAGCGGCTCGAACTTCACGACTGGAACTACGGTTTCATCCTCGATGGTTTCCCGCGGAATGAAAACCAGGCGGTCTTCTTCCTAGAGCGCTACGACGTGGACGCCGTTCTTCTTATCGAGGTCCCGGACGAGGTCGTTCTGGAGCGCATCATGAGCCGGCGCTTGTGTTCGAACTGCGGTCTCGACTACAACCTGATCTTCCATCGCCCGGCCTCTCCCGACGTCTGTGACGTCTGCAAAGGCAAGTTGGTGGCCCGCGCCGACGACAATCCGGATGCGGTCAAGGGCCGCCTTCAGGACTATCGCGAGAAAACCCAACCCATCATCGACCTGTTCCGGCGCAAGGAACTGGTGGTGGAGGTGGATGGCATGAAGAAGGCCGCCGAGATACAGGCCGAGTTGCGGCAGCGGCTCGCTCTGCCCGTCGTCGCGGGCGTTTGATGGGCAACAAAAAATGTCACGATCACATGAGACTCGCACCCTTGGAGGAACGGTCATGAAAAGAACACTAGCGGTTATCGCCATGGTCACATTGTCTGGGGCCGTGTTCGCTCAGGATCCTCCGGTCGCCCCTCCCCAGTCCTCGCCGACCCCGGCGGCGGGCGACCTGAAGAAGGCGACCGGGCCGGATCTGGGAGAGGCCGCCGCGGGAGAGGTGATTTACTTCAGGTACTGCGCGGCCTGCCACGGCAGGTCTCTCAAGGGAGACGGCCCGGTGGCTCCCGGCCTGGTCAAGAAGCCGATCGATCTCACCGTGCTGGCCAAGAAAAACGACGGCACGTTCCCGTTCGACAAGGTTTCCGCCATGATCGATGGACGAGAGTCCAACCGTATGCATGGCTCGCCCGATATGCCGGTGTGGGGCGAGATTTTCGCCCTCACCTCCGGCACGGATGCCCCCGACGCGCCCTCCGCGGTCAAGAGGATCACCCACTTCGTCTGGTCCCTCCAGGAGAAGGCCCCCGCCGCCGAGACGGTCAAGAAGTAGCCGCGCCGCGGACAGGGCCGAGGCCTGCGGTGAAGTTCACCGGTTGAAGCTATGCTCGCGCCCCAACTGGGGGTTTCCGGGAGGTCGACCGCGTCGCCCGTGGCTTGCCGCCAAAGCGCCAGATCCCCAACGGCACACTTCTACCTATTGAGTACGCTTTCCCGATGAGCACACCCGCGCCCCTTCGCCTCTTGCCTGCGGTCGCTGTCGTCGTGGGAGCGGTCGGAGTCGGTGCGGCTCCGATACTCGCCCAGACCATGGACGTGAAACCGGTCGTGGCGATCTCTGAGCGCCCCCGTCCGGTCCGGGACGCGCGTTTCATCGCCAAGCCGCCGGTGATCGATGGGGCGGTGCGGGACGATGAGGTCTGGAAGACGATCGAGCCCGTGACCGATTTCAGGCAGACGACACCCGATGATGGCGCGTCGGTGTCCGAGCGGACGGAGGTTCGGATCGCCTACAGCGAGGACGCCTTGCTCATCGGAGTGATCTGCTATGACTCGGATCCCTCGAAACTCGTGGTCTCCGACTCGCGCCGGGATTCGCCGCTCGATGAGGTGGACAGCTTTCAGTTCATCCTGGACACGTACCGGGATGGCCAGAACGGCTTCGTTTTCGGCACCTCACCGGCCGGAGGAGAGTATGACGCGCAAGTCTCGCTGGAAGGCCGCGAGGGAGATCGGAGTAACCGCCAACAGGCGGGAGCGGGAGGAGGGTTCAATCTCAACTGGGACGCGGTCTGGACCGTGCGCACCAAAGTAGGGGACTTCGGATGGAGCGCCGAGTTTTCGATTCCCTTCAAGAACCTCCGATACGCAAGGGGCGGCGAGCAGTCCTGGGGTCTCAACATGCAGCGGAATATCCGGCGCAAGAAAGAAGTGGCGTACTGGTCGCCTCTGCCCCGGCAGTACAACATCCTGAAGGTGTCCCGGGCCGGCGTTTTGGAAGGGGTCAAGACCCCGGCGCAGCGCAATCTGAAGATCAC
>JAENWE010000323.1 GCA_016650185.1 Vicinamibacteria bacterium
ACCGATGCTCGTCCCGGAGAGCGTCCCGGTGAGCTTGGCCGCGGTGATGGGCGCCGCGATCCGGCGCGTGTAGATCAGCCGGTTCGGAGTGGCGAACTGCTCGAGGCCGTCGAGGAAGAAGGGACGTTTCTCCTCAAAGAAGATGGCGTTCCGGGGGTCGTACTGAATCTGGCTCGCATCCGCCTCGACCTGCGAGAAGTCCGGGTTCAGGGTACCGTTCAGAGACAGATTCGGCGTGACACCCCATCTCACGTTGCCGCCGACCTCGGGCCGGTCGCGGTCATAGCCCCAGCCCATAGGAGTCTTGGGAGCACCGTTGGCGCGACCGGTGAATTCGGGATTGAGGTCGAGAACGAGGCCGGGACGAAGCTCATGCATCCCTTCGATCACACCTCCCTGAGCCAGAAATGACGTGGCATCCCGACGGGCCGGAGCCCAGGAATCCTCGTACCCGGTGTTCTGGCTCTTCCGCAGGATGTGGAGGCCCCAACTCTGCGTCTCCGCCTTCTGATAGCGAAGGCTCTTGAACGGCACCCGAACCTCGATCTCGTAGCCCTGCTCCGTGAGGCGACCCTTCGACTGAAAGACGAAATCAGGCGCAAGGTCCGGAACCTCACGACCCGTCGCCAGGCCCGAGAACCCGTGCTGGCCGCCTTGGCTCAGGCCCTCAATGAGCGTCCCGTCAGCCTGCACACCGAGCGGATTGACGGTGAGGGCGACAGCCTGCCGGCCATCGTTGAAGGTGGAGAGAAGAAAAGTAATGGAGTCTTCGGCGGTGAGTTTGTCGCGCTGAGCCAGGCTCGCACGGACGCTTCCGGAAGGAGCCTCGGCCCGTACCCCAAAGTGAATCGCGCTGGCCGAGTAGAAGACAAGCACCTCGGTGTTCTGTGCGGCGGGCCGACCGTCCGTGGGCGAGTACTGCGAGAAATCGGTAAGGCGCACGGCCCGGGTCCAGGCAGGGTCGTCGAGGCGACCATCCAGCTCAATGCTCTCTTCGAGGCGCGGAACCGCGACCTGGAGTTGATTCTCGCGGCCGGAATAGAGAAGCGGATCTGGCGCTTCGCTCAGGGCCACGGTGAAGAGAAGGGCAATGGCGATCATTCGGGTTCTGGAACAGTCATGAGGCTGGGCGGATCAACGGAATAGCGGATATTAGCGGCCGCTTCCGGGTTGCGCCTCCTTCGGGAAGAGGCCCCGGCTACTCTGAGCGCATCACCGCGGTTGGGTTGACCCGAACCGCCCGCAGAGCGGGCAGCAGACTGCCCAGCAACGTCATGACTCCGACGATCCCGGCCGCGGCCATGAAGGTCGGAAGGTCTGCGGGACTGACCCCGGCGAGGAGCGCGGCCAGGCCGCGACCCGCGGCGTACGCGCCGAAGGCTCCGACCGCCACGCCCGCGACCGCCAGCTGGGCGCCGTCGCGCACCACCAGTCTGAGAATGTCGCCTCTCGCTGCGCCGAGGGCGATGCGCACGGCGATCTCCTGCAGTCGGGTCGAGACCCCAAAGGCCAGAAGGCCGTGGATGCCGATGCCGGCGAGGAGGATGGCGATGAGGGCGAAGGCGCCCAGGACGCGAAGCTGCGCGGAACGAGGTGAGGTCTCCGCCTCCACGATCGCGCCCAGCGTCCTCACGTCTGATATGGGCACTTCCGGGTCGGCCCGGCGAAGGATCTCGCGAACGGCCTTGAGCAGCGAGGCTGAATCCAGAGAGGAACGGATGGCCAGGTCCTTGGGCGCGTAGAAGGGCACGGCGCCGTCCGCCACCTGTTGATAGGGCAGGTACACCTGCGGTTCGCTGTCCGTGCGTTCGAGTCCCCGGACGCGGATGTCGCCCACCACGCCCACCACGATGCGGTCCTGGAACGTGACGTTGAAGATGCGGCCGATCGGATCGTTATCGGGCCAGTACCTGCGAGCGAAGGATTCGCTCACCACCGCCGCCGCTGGGGCGAAGCGTGTATCAAGGCCGTTCACGTCCCGGCCCTGGCGCAAGGGCACGCCCAGGGTCTCGAACAGTTGGGGAGTGACGAAGCGGACGCTCGCCTTGTCCTCGCCTTCGTTGGGGGGTCTTCCAGAGAAGGTGAGTGGCCAGATCCCGCCTCGCATGGTCATGGGGAGAAAACTCGAATAGGCGGCGCTCGCCACCCCGGGTAGCGCTCGGATTTCCGAAAGGACCTGATCGTAGAACCGGGCCCGGGTTTCGGTCGGCGCATAGCGGGACATGGACAGAGACGTGCGCAGAGTCAGGACGCCGGCCGAACGGAAGCCCGGATCCACCTGCTGAATCCGCCACAGAGCCCGAACCAGGAGGCCCGACGACACCAGCAGAACCACCGATATCGCGATCTCGGCGAAGACCAGCGCCGAACGCAACTTCCGTGGACCGCCGATGCCGCCGCGCGCTCCCTCGCGAAGCCCCTTGAGATTGCCATCACCACTCACCCGCAACGCGGGCAAAACGCCGAAGGCGACCCCGGTCATGACCGTGATCAGGGCGGCAAAGGCCAGAACTCGAAGGTCCATCTGCGAGGTGTCTGCGAGGGGCAGGTTGGTCGGGGCCAGCTGAGCAAGGAGCGGTGTTCCCGATGCGGCGAGAGCCACGCCCAGCAACCCACCGCACACCGCCAGAGCCAGGCTCTCGGTGATGAGCTGGCGAATCAGCCGCTCCCGACCCGCGCCGAGAGCGGTTCTAACCGCCAGCTCCTTCCTACGATGCAGCGAGCGAGCGATGAGCAGACTGGCGAGATTGGTGCACGCGATCATGAGGACGCACAGCGAGGCGCCGAAAAGGGCCAGCAGGAGCAGCCGCGCCTGGTGCGGGACTTCGTCGCCCAGGAAGTGGACGGTCGCGCGATGGTCGCTGTTCTCCTGCGGATGCTGTTGCTCGATCTGGCCGGTGACGAGCGCCATCTCCGCGCGAACCTGGCCGAGGGTCACGCCGTTTTTGAGCCTGCCCACCACGCGCAGATAGGCATTGTTGCGATCCTGGTACGCGTCCTCGTCGAACGTCAGCGGCGTCCAGATCCGGGTTGCCCGATCGGGAAAGGCAAACTGCGGGGGCATGACGCCGATGACGGTATAGGCCGCCTCGTCGAGCCGAACCCTCTGACCCAGAACATCCTCACGGCCTCCGAAGCTGTCCTGCCAGAGGCCGTAGCTCAGAACGACCACACCGGCCGCGCCCTGGACTTCCTCTTCCTGGTTGAACAGCCGGCCGAGCAGGGGAGGCACGCCCAGGATCGGAAGGAGATTCGCAGTGGCCGCAGCTCCTTGAATCCTCATGGGATCCGCTCCGCCGATCAGGTTCATCGAAGTGCCGGTGTAGGCGCCCAATGCATCGAAGGAACGAGTCATGCGCAGCCAGTCCCGGTAGTTCGCGGGCGACGGCTCCATCTTCGAGTAGCCGGGAACGCTCTCCCAAACTTTGACCAGACGCTCCGGCTGGGCGAAAGGCAGGGGCCGGATCAGGACGCGGTCCGTGACGGAAAAGGCGGCGGTGGTGGCCCCCACTCCAAGGGCCGCCACCACAATGGCGGTAAGAGTGAATCCGGGCGCTCGCCCGAGCGACCGGGCGGTGAATCGCAGATCCTGACGAAGTATGTCCAAATGAACCATCAAGGCGTTTGGGATGACATCCAGGAGCGTCTCCATCCACAGGCTCAGGACTTCAGCATTTCCGGCGGCGTCGGCGAGACGTCCAGTGAAGATGCGGCGCATTTCGTCGGCGTACTCGAGCCTGAAGGATTTAGGGAAGAGGTAAAGCAGCGCCTTGTAGAGACCCATCAGGCACGCTCCGGAGCCAGGCCCGCCGCGCGGGCGAACGAAACAAGCTCGGTCAGGCGAGTGGCTTCGGCGCGGGCCACGTCGGCGCCCAGCGTGGAAATGCGGTAGTACCTTCGTCGCTCGTCATCGAGCTCGGGCGCCGGGCGTTCGCGCACTTCCTCAATCAGGCCGTCCTCGAGCATGCGCTGAATCGACCGATACAGAGTGCCGGCGCTCAGGCGAACCGCTCCTCCAGTCCGGGTCTCGACGTCTTGAATGATCGCGTAGCCATGCCGGCTCTCTTCGGCCACCGCGAGAAGAATGTGAAAAGTCGCAGGAGGCAGGGGGAGGAAGCGTCTTGGGTCGAGAGGTTCGTGGGTCACAGAGTAACTATATCGATGTCGGATATAACGACGCAGGCTATATTTTGTTCAAGGACCGTATCTAGAAACTCTAAACCTATATTTATCACCATTTATAGTTGAGTGGTCGAGAAAATCCTTGACGATAATGAACATTGTATCGATACTTAACGTTGTTCATTGTCACAACGGAGTTATTCGAAATGGGAATCACAGAGCGACGAGGACGGGAAAAGGAGGATGTGCGGCGAAAGATCCTGCACGCCGCCCATGACCTCTTCGAGGCCCACGGCTACGAGAACGTCACCATGCGCGCGGTTGCCGACACGATCGAGTATTCACCCACCACGATCTACCTGCACTTCGAGAACAAGGATGCCCTGGTCGAGGCCCTCTGCCTCGAAGACTTCGAAAGACTCTCGGCGGCGATGAACAACGAACCGCTCCCCGAAAATCCCCTCGATCGCATACGCGCCCTGGGTCGCGCCTACGCCGCGTTCGGCATGGCCAATCCAAACCATTACCGGTTCATGTTCATGACCGCGGGCGACTGGAAGACTCACGCCAACGACGAGGGAACACCCCCGGCGCGCTCCTACGCGGTGCTGCGGGAGGCCGTGGTAAACGCCATGGATCAGGGTCTGTTCAAGAGAGACGATGTGGACCTGGTGTCTCAGGTCGTCTGGTCGGCGATCCACGGGGTCGTTTCGCTCGTGATCACATTCAAGCCTGAGCAGTTCCCTCGCGCCCCTCCCCGCCCTGGTCTCGTGGATGCGTCCATCGAAACCACGTTGCATGGGCTGCTGATCGACCGGAAGCAGGAAGGACGCTGATGGTTTCCCTCGCTCGAAAGAACCTCTTTCACGACCGGATCCGGTTCGGGATCACCCTCGCGGGCGTCGCCTTCGCGGTGACCCTGATCCTGCTCCAGGTGGGCTTGTTCCTCGGCATGCTGGACAAGGCCACCGTCTCCATCCGCAAGTCGAATGTCGACATCTGGATCGTGGGAAAGAACACCCCGAACATCGACTTCGGTAAGCCCTTTCCCGACACCGCGTTCCTGCGCGCGCGCGGCCTCCCCGGCGTGGAACGCGCCGATAACGCGATCCTCCAGTTCATCAATATCCAGCTTCCAACCGGCGCCACCGAGAACGCGCAGGTTTATGGCCTCGCCGATCCGGTCTTCTGGGGCTTGCCCTGGAAGGTCGAGATCGGTCGCGCGCATGAGCTGTCACGCGGCTACAACCTCATAATGGATCGCTCGGCGGTGCGGCGCTTCGGCGCCTTCGAGGTAGGCGAGTATCGCGAGGTGGGCGGTCGGCGGTTCCGGATTATCGGTCGAAGCGCCGAGGCGGAGTCCTTCACCACCACTCCCGTGGTTTTCATGGACTTCGACAATGCGCAGAGCCTGGTGGAGCAGCTCCGAGGGCAGACCACCTACGTGCTGGTGAAGGTTGTCCCGGGCTCAGACCCCGAACAGGTGGCGGCGCGCCTCCGCCCGATGTTCCCTCATAACGATGTCCACACCCGCGATGAATGGGCGACGAGGTCACGCGGCTACTGGATCAAGTCGACCGGCATCGGGATGAGCATGGGCGTCACCGTCTTCCTCGGCGTTCTGGTCGGCGTGGTCATCGTGGGACAGACGCTTTACACCTCGGCGATTGAAAACATCCGGCAGTTCGGCACGGTGAAGGCCATCGGCGGATCGAACTGGGACATCTACTCGATCCTGGGCGAACAGGCGCTGATTGCCGCAGTCCTCGGCTTCCTCCTGGGCGCGGGCGCTTCGTACGCGGTGCGGCCGGCCATGGCGACACTTCATCTGACTGTGCTGCTGAGCCCGGAATTTTCGGGTGTGGTCTTCGTCGGAACGGTGACGATGTGCCTCGCCGCCGCTCTTTTCTCCTTCCGTCGCGTGGCGTTGATCGACCCCGCGCTCGTCTTCCGAGGCTAGCCCCATGAAAAAGGTCCTTGAAGCCCGCATGGTCCGGAAGATATTTGTGGAAGGCGCCCAGCGGGTAGAAGTGTTGCGGGGGGTGAGCCTCGACGTGAGTGCGGGCGAGATCGTGTCTTTGGAGGGTCCCTCGGGCTCCGGAAAAACCACTCTGCTTTCGATCATGGGATGCATCCTCACCCCCAGCGCAGGCGAGATCCAGATCGGGGGCCGGCAGATCAGCGGCGACGAGAAGGCTCTCCGCGAGGCCCGGCGAACGTCGATCGGCTTCGTGTTCCAGCAATTCAATCTTTTTCCCGCCCTCACTGCGCGCGAGAACATCATCTACGCCCTCAGTATCAAGGGGCGCAAGGGCGTCGCCGCTCTGCTCGAGGCCGATCGCGTCATTGACGCGGTGGGGCTCGCAGACCGCCGGGACTTCCTTCCGCGTGACCTCTCCGGCGGCCAGAAGCAGCGGGTGGCGATCGCCCGCGCGCTCGCCGGTTCTCCCGAGGTGATCCTCGCGGATGAACCGACCGCCAACCTGGATTCCACGGTGGGGGTCCAGATCCTGGATCTCTTCCGCAACCTGGCCAAGAGCGAGAACAAAGGCCTCATCATCGTGACCCACGACCCCAAGGTCCGCCGTGTCGCGGATCGCGTCGTCGGGATCGCCGACGGGCTGCTACTTCAAGAGGCCCACGCGGCCTGATTCCCAAACAAGGACAAAAACCATGCGTTCAAGTCTCCTCTTGCTCTCACTCTCCGGTATGGGCCTCGCACTCCTCGCAGGTACGGCCTTGCAGGCGCGGCCGAAAAGCGCTGCGACCTCGGCGACCGCTTCCGCCCAGCCCGAGGCCATCGCGGATGTCGCCGCGGAAGGGAGGGTGGTCACCTACCCTGGATCTGAAGTGACGATCGGCGCGGACGCGATTGGCCGTCTTCTGCGCGTCAATGTTGAAGAGGGCGACCCGGTGCGCAGGGGCCAGGTTCTCGCCGAAATCGACGCCAGCGATCTCATCGCCAGCCGGGACGAAGCGAAGGCCCGGCTTGAAGAGGCGATCGCCGAGAGGCATCTGGCCCAGCTCAACGCCGAGCGCAAGCTGCGCCTCTTCGACGAAGGGGTCATTCCCGCGTTCGACCGCGACGCCGCCGCCCGCGACGTGGAGATCACTCAGGCCCGCATCGAAACCGCCAACGCTTCCATAAGGCGTCTCGACGCCACCATCGCCAAGACCAGGCTGATCGCACCCATCGACGGCACGGTGACCTCCCGCATCGTCAATGCGGGACAGATGGTGGATCGCGGCGACGCCGCCTTCGTGATCGCCGACTTGAACCGTGTGCGCATCGAGGGCGAAGCCCATGAGGCGGACGCGGACCGGGTCACCATCGGGGCGGAGGTGGAAATCCGGACTGAGGGTTTTCCGGGCCGGAGTTTCCGCGGCCACGTGGAGGAGATCCCGGGCAACGTGACCGTGCGGCGGATCAAACCCCAGGATCCGGCGCGTCCGACCGATGTCCGCGTCCTCGCCCTCAAGGTCGCGTTCGACGAAAAGACGCCTCTCAAACTCGGCAGCACCGTCGACCTGAGAGTGAGCGTTCGTTCGAAGTAGAGGCGTCAAGGACAACACAGCCACGCCGAGACCACAGCGCGTGAGCTAGATTCATGGCGTCATGAGTGTTGCCATGGCGCTCTTTGGCCGGAAGGTGGAGGTGGCGCCCCTGACCGAGACGGATACCGCATTCCTGGGCGAATGGTCACAGCCGTACGCGACGATGGTCGGGGCTTTGAAGGCCGAGTTTGAAGACCAGGTGGCGCACTTCGTGGCCCAACATCGGATGACCGGCATCGGGCTGGAAGGGCCGCTCGATCGCGAAGACCGTCTGTTGGTGGCGGCCTCAGCGTGCACCCTCTCCTGCGGCTGGCCGGGATTTCGCTGGACGGACGTCTCGGAAGTTCTCCTGTACGCCGATGACTTCGACCGTGACTATCGGGTGGGGGGCGACGACGGTGGCGCGCCCGAACTTTCCGGGCAGGCCCATCCGTGGGGTACGGTTCTCATTTCGCTTCCCTCCCTCGAAGACAGCTTCGAGGATCCGCACGACGGCTTTCACGTCGGCTATCACGAGTTCGCTCATGTCCTCGACAAGGACTCCCCGGCCGCCAGCGGCGGCGCGGGCTACGGCGGGCTTCCCTTCAATATCGACGGACCGTTCGCGACCGAGATGTCCAAGGCGCTCGATGCCGCCAGGGTCGCCCTGGAGCTTGGTGACTCCCCTCTTGATGAGTACGGCCTTCAGTCCCCCGCCGAGTTGTGGGCGGTGACGGTCGAGGCCTTCTTCGAGATGCCGGGGGCGATGGAGACCGCTCATCCCCGTCTTCGGCAACTCCTGGATCTCTACTTCAACCAGCGCTCGGCGAACTAGGCGCGGCCGGCCTCGCCTTCCTCGGGGAGCGGCTTCGGCAGACCGGGGCGGACCTTCAGCGTTTCCTCCTTCCGAACCTGCACCGTGCCCACGCGCGCGCCTCTCGGCTTCGAGACATATCGGGCCTGGGTGCAGGTCACTGGGACCACGCCTCCCGCCCTCGCCTTACTGTGATAGGCGGCGACCGCAGCGGCTCGCTTCAAGGTTTCGCGGTCCGGCTGCGCTCCTTCCGGACCCTGAAGCACGACGTGGGACCCCGGCAGCCCATGCGCGTGAAACCAGTAGTCGTCCGGCCGGGCGACCTTGAGAGAGAGACACTCGTTGTCGGCATCGGTCTTTCCGGCCAGCACCTTCCATCCGCCCGGAAGCGTGTACTCAAAGGCC
>JAENWE010000324.1 GCA_016650185.1 Vicinamibacteria bacterium
GCGTCCGCGGTGATCGCCTCGGCATTCGCGGTGTGGTCGACCAGAAGGGACACGCGCGATCCCAGCTGCGCGTCGATCTCTGCGGCCATGGCCTCGGCCGCCTTTGCCGATCGCGGCCAGCGTGACTCGACGATCTGGTCGCCCGCGAAAGGCGGTTCGCCCACGCGCTCGAAAAACGCCGGGTCGTGCTCGCGAGCGAGGCGCACCATCTCGCCGATCACCGCGCTGGCCTCGGTGGGCGTATCGGACGATCGCGACATCCGATAGAGGCGATGCAGCACGATGCCCGAAATTGAGTGGACCATCGAGGTGAAGGCGCCGATGGGAATCACGTAGCGGGCGACTTCGATGGCTTTCTTCTCGGCCTCGCGGGAGACCTTCCTGCGCCGCGCCTCGGAGGCCGTTGCGGTCACATGCCGGATCTCGCCAATGATCTCGGTCGTGTCCTGAATCAGGATTTGGGAAAGCCGCGAGTAGGCAGACCAGGCCCGCTCGATCGTTGACTCGTACACCCCCCTCGCCTCCGCCTTCAACCCTTCGGGCACATAGGCCCGAGCCTCGCCGAGCTTCACGAAACGCTGCGACGACTGCTCGGAGTTGTAGAAGGGATGAGAGTGGAGGAAGGCCCAGACGAACTGCCGTGACACATTCTCGAGACCGAACTCGAAGGTCGCGTGCTGGAAGACGGTGTGGTGGCCCGCCGAGAACGTCAGGGGGCCGATCGAGTCCCGCTGCTTGTCGGTGATTTCGGTGTCCTCGATCACCCGCGGCGAGTAGCACGTGCGCGCGGCCGCTATGGCCCCGTCATAAGCGCGGGGCCGCGCGGCGCGCAGCGTGACTTTGGCGGGTCCGGTGAGGATCACGCCGTCGGTGTCCCCAAACGGCCTACCATTCTTCCATCTCGAACTTGAAGCGGGCCTTCTCGCAGATTCTCTTGATGTCTTCCATCAGATCACTGTTGCCGCAGGTCAGCACCGCGGTACGGCCGCCCGGCATCCTGCGCTTGAGAACCCCCGCGTCCAGGCCCGAGGCCAGGCGAGGCGGCGTGGCCTTGTCGGCGGTATTTTGCGCGGCGGCGACATCTCCTCCTTTTGCCCTCGCCTCCTCGACCACTTCCTGCTCGCGGGTGGGGAGGCTCAACATGGATCTGAGAAGGTTGTTTGCGCGGCCCTGGGACAGCGAAGGATCGTTGAGGTCGCTCGAGGTCGGCCGGCTCACCGAAGGGACGTACTGAAAGTCGAAGCCCGGGATGGTCTCGTGGTTCAGCGCCCTCAAGTCGGCGTCGTACCCGAGTTCGCCGACCGTGCGGTTCGCGTGGATCAGGGTGTAGCGAATGGCGGAAGGGAGTCCGGCCTTCGCGTCGTGCGCCACCTGTTTCATCATCCCCACGAAAGGCGCGAGGCCGGTGCCGGTGCCCACCAGGACCACGTGCTCGGACCCCGCGGCCCGCTGGTCGAGGGTGAAGTTGCCCACGATGCGGTCCAAGTACCCGACGGTGTCGCCGACGTGCGAGGGCGCGTCGAAGAGCGACTCGGTGAATCGCCCGAAATCCCCCTCGAGCTTCTCGAGCACAATGTAGATCTCGATTTCCCCCTTGGCCTTGGTCTCGAAAGGCGCCGAGGCGATGGAGTACGAATGGGACACCGTGCCCGTCTTCTGGGTCCCGTCCTCACCCAGCGCCGGCTCGAAGCGAACGCGACCATCCGCGCCCTTGACTTTCACCGTCAGCCTGCAGTTCTCACGCAGAAGCGCGATGTACTGGCCGGCCTTGTAGTCGGGGAACGATGTCCCCGGCTGGGCCTTGAGCTTGAAGGTCGAAAGCCCCGATGCGACGTCCGCCCACGCGCTGATGGTCCCGATTTTTTTCTCTGCCACCTCGAGATTCTAATTGGCTCGAGTCAAGGGGTCAGCCCGCGTCATGGGGATCAAGAGGGCCTCACCACGTATGATCCTCAGACCAAAGGAGATGTTCATGATTTTGAACCCGAGGAAAACTGCTCTGACCCTGTCGTTTTTGGCCCTCTCGTCCCTGGCCTCGGCCGCGGAGAAGCCGCGCATCGAGGTCGAGGAGTGGACGATGTCGAACGGGATGAAGTGGCTGCTGTTCGAGCGCCACGACGCGCCCACCATCGCCTCCGGCTGGGTGGCCCACGTGGGCTCGGCCAACGAGCGCCCCGGGATCACCGGCATCTCGCACTTCTTCGAGCACATGATGTTCAAGGGCACCCACACGATCGGTACGAAGGACATCGCCAAGGACCTCAAACTCATCGACGAGCAGGAGCAACTGCGGGGAGAGATGCGCAAGGAGATGTCCGAGATGCGGGCCCGGCTTCGTCGAGGCGAGATCGCCAGCATGGACGATCCCGCGGCCAAGACTGCTCGCTACAAGGAACTGGAGGCGAACTTCGACGCTTCCGTCCTGAAGCAGCGGGACAACATCATCAAGGATCAGATGGACCAGATCTACACCAAGAACGGCGGCGAGTTTCTGAACGCGTCGACGAACGAAGACTGGACCGTGTATTTCATGCGGCTGCCCAAGAACAAGCTGGAGCTTTGGGCGTGGATCGAGTCCGATCGCTTGCTGAACCCGGTCTTCCGTGAGTTCTATTCCGAACGGGACGTCGTCTTCGAGGAGCGCCGGTTGCGCACCGAGTCGACGCCGCTCGGGAAGTTCGATGAGGAATTCAACTCGATGTTCTGGGACGCCCATCCCTATGGCTGGCCGGTGGTGGGTTGGGCTTCGGACATCCCGATGTATACGCTGCAGCAGGCCAAGGACTACTTCGCGACTTACTATGCTCCCAACAACATCACCGGGGTTCTGGTCGGCGACTTCAAGACCGCGGACGTGAAGCCTCTGCTCGAGCGGTACTTTGGCCGGCTGAAACGAGGTCCGGTGGCTCCCGAGGTTGTGACTCTCGAACCCAGGTCTCTGGGTGAGAAGCGGTTCAATGCCGAGGCGGAGACATCGCCCACGGTTCGGGTGTGGTGGCAGGGTGTGCCGATGGTCCACAAGGACTTCCCGGCGCTCGATATCATGACCGACATCCTGTCCGGCCGGACCGGCCGTCTCACCAAGTCGCTGGTCCTTGACAAGAAAATCGCGAACAACGCCTCCGCTTTCGTCAACGGCCAGAAGTACGGAGGATTTGTCGGAGCCGAAGTCACGGTAAAGGACGGGCAGGAGCCGAGTGCGGTGGAGGCGGCCCTGTATGAAGTCCTCGACAAACTCAAGACCGAGGTCGTGCCCGACGAGGAGCTCCAGAAGGTCAAGAATCAAGCGAAGGCCAATGCCTATCGCCGACTTTCGAGTGGCACTTTTATCATGTTCCAGCTTCTTCAAAATGAGGGCACGGGGGACTGGAAGCGGATCAACACCCAGGCCGAGGACGTGGACGCGGTCACCGCCGCCGACATTCAGCGCGTGGCGAAGCAGTACCTCACCAAAGAGACGCGGGCAGTTGGGACCTTCACCCGAAAAGCGCCTGATCCCTCGGCCGCTCCCGCGGCCGAGGACCCGGACATCGAAGCGCTGCCTGAACAGGCGAGGCCGATGGCGAAGCAGGCTCTGGCCCAACTGAAAAGCGCCAAGGACGTGGTCAAGCTCAGGGCGCAGCTGGAGCAGATGCGAGGCCAGGCCGCTCAGGTCCCCTCGCAGATGAGGCCTCTGATGGATCTCCTTCTGAAGAGGGGCGAGGAAAGATTGGCCGAACTCGAGAAGGAAGGGAAGAAGTAGTCATGAACCTCAAATCCGTCGTGGCTCTCAGCCTTCCCGCCCTGCTCCTCACGGTCTCAGTTTCTGCGCAACAGATTCCGGACAACCCGGAGAAACTCAGCTTTGCGCCTCTGTCGTACGCCCCGCCGTCCGCGAAGGATCATCGGGTCGTGCTCAAGAACGGTGTGGTTGCCTATCTGGTAGAAGACCGCGCCTTGCCGCTGGTGAACATCCAGGTCACGGTGGGCGCCGGCGTATGGCTCGAACCGGCCGGCAAAGCGGGCCTGGCCCGGCTCACCGGAGCGCAGATGAGAGCGGGCGGGACCAAATTCCTTTCCGCCGAACAATTCGACGAGCGAGCTGACTTTCTGGCCGCGCAGATCGGCAGCTCGATGGGCGACACGTCGGCGGGCGCCTCGCTCAACTGCCTGGCCGACAACCTTGATGATTCACTGAAGATCTTCCTGGAGATGCTCCGGTCACCCGGCTTCCAGGAAGACCGGTTGAAGCTGGCGAAAGACCAGATCCTTCAGGACCTGAAGAAGCGGAACGACGAGTCCTCCGACATCGAGGGCCGGGAGCTGGGCGTGCTGATCTATGGCGAGGAACACCTCACAAACCACTTCAGCACCGAGGCGTCGATCACGTCGATCACCCGGGACGATCTGGCGGCGTTCCACGACATGTACTACTACCCGGCCAACATGATCCTGGCCGTCTCGGGTTCGTTCACCAAGGCGGACATGGTGAAGAAGCTGGATGCCGCGTTCGCCTTATGGCCGTCGCCGAAGCGCGTGGTGGGAGCCATCCCCCAAGGCATCAAGCCGGCGGCCCCCGGCCTCTATCGCGTCGACAAGGATGTGAACCAGGGGCGGGTTTCCGTGGTCATCCCGACGGTGATGCGGACGTCGCCGGACATCTACGCGCTGGAGGTCATGAACGAGATTCTGGGCGGCAGCGGTTTCACCTCACGGATCACCAAGACCGTGCGGTCGAACGAAGGTCTTGCGTATTCCGCCGGCAGTGGTATCGGTTTCGGCACTTACTTCCCGGGTCGTTTCCGGGCGGCGTATCAGTCCAAGAGTTCGACGGTGGCCTACGCGCTGCAGCTCGTGTTCGAGGAGATCGGCAAGATCCGCGACACGAAGGTGACGGACGAGGAGCTTCTCACCATCAAAAACAACCTGATTCAGACGTTCCCCAGCATCTTCGAGTCGAAAGCGCAGCAGGCGGGCACCTTCGCGGCCGACGAGTACACCAAGCGCGATCCGCTCTTCTGGTCGACCTATCGCGACAAGATACAGGCGGTGACCGCGGCC
>JAENWE010000325.1 GCA_016650185.1 Vicinamibacteria bacterium
CATGTGGCCCAGGCGCAGATGCGTCCGGCCTGGTGGGTCGCGCTGCTGACCGCGGTCTGGGGCATCTATACCGGAGACCATCTGCTCGATGCCTTGCGCACTCCAGGGCCCCTGCTGACCTATCGTCATCGCCTTCATCAAGAACACGCACGCGCCATCACCGCGGCTCTCGTGATCGCAATCCTGGTCGGCCTCGGAGCCGCCATCACGCTGCGTCCGCCGCTGAGACTCTTCGGAATCGGCTTGAGCGTTGCGGTCATCACGTACCTCGCCTCCGCCCAGCGCCTCATCCTGGCCTCGCTGCCGAAAGAGCCGGTCGCGGGAGCGCTCTACGCAGCCGGGATCTGGGGCGGCCCGTTGCTGGTCGGCGCCTCCCCCACCACCTGGCCGTTAGTGGCCGCCCTGCTCCACGGCCTCGCCGCCATCTTGAACCTGGTCGCCATGGGCGTGTTCGAAGCGGATGTGGATCGCGGACATGGAAGCCGGTCGCTGGCCCTGCGGATCGGCCCTGAAAACGCCAGGTGGTGGACCGTCCGCCTGAGCCTCGCCGGAACGGGATTGAGCTTCGGCCTTCTGGCCGCGGTGGCGGGCGACGATCGCCTCCCGTTCGCGGTTCTCGGCCTCCAGATCGCGCTGCAAGGAGCGATGCTTTTCACCCCCGCGTGGTTCGCCGAGGAAGAGCGCTATCGGGTCTGGGGAGATTCCGTGTTCCTTCTGGGCGCGCTTCCCCGGCTGATCGGATGAGGGAAGCGGGAGCGGCGACCGAACGCACCGCGCGCGGTTTCGATCGAATGGCCCCGGTCTACGACCTCCTCGCCGGTCTGGGGCTGGGCGGCCGGATCCACGCCAGCCAGGTGGCGCTTCTGCCGCGGTTGCCAGGAGCGGAGCGCGCACTCGTCCTGGGCGACGGCACCGGCCGTTTCCTCTGCGAACTGCTGAAAAGCGGTGGCGCGGCCCACGCCGTCTCGATCGACGCCTCTCCCTGCATGACCCGACTGACGGCGGAGCGGCTCATGGCGCACGGCCTCGCAGAACGGGCCACTCTTCGGGTTGGTGGCCTGGAGCAACTCGGCGACGAACGTTTCGATCTGGTAGTGACCCACTACTTTCTGGACCTCTTCGATAACGCGGAGCTTGGGGGGGTCGCGGCCCGCCTCGAGACTGCGCTCCTCCCGGGAGGCCATTGGCTGTTCAGCGACTTTGCAACCCCGGGCCACGGGTGCGCCGGCCTGGCCCGGCGCTCCGTAGTGGCTGGGCTCTACGCCTTCTTTCGAGCAGCCTGCGGAATCAACGCTCGTCAGCTCCCGAACTTCGACCGCGCCTTCGACGCGATCGGCCTTGAGCGACTCGCGGATGAGAGCTTGGGAGCCGGCCTCCTGAGCGCCGCCCTGCTTCGAAAAAGCGTGCGTGGGGAGCGGGGGCGGCCTCCCGTTGGCCCGACCCCAGGGGCTTGATCTCGGCCCTCGCCCACCTGGCTTGGGCGCGCGCCCTCCCCAAAAAGGCAAGTCTCATTTTTGTAACAGTTCGGACGGGCTCGGCACTTGCGCAGCCGCCTGCCATAATTCGTTCCTCGGCTCGTGACTCCTCACGATCCTCTGCGAGCGCCTCCCGAAACATGTCTCAAAAACACCCTCCTATAGCGATCGTGGGCCTCGGCGCCCTGTTCCCTGGATCCACGGACGTCAACGGGTTCTGGAGAGACATCGTGGCCGGGAAGGATCAGCTCACCGAGATCCCGAAGGCCCATTGGCTCATCGACGATTACTACGACGCCGATCCGAAGGCCCCGGACAAAACCTACGCCCGGCGCGGAGCCTTCATCCCCGAAGTCCCGTTCGACCCGCTCGAGCACGGCATGCCGCCCACGGTCATCCCCGCCACCGACACCTCGCAGTTGCTGGGTCTCATCGTGGCCAAGCAGCTTCTGGAGGACGCAACCTCGGGCCAGTTCCCCGATGCCCTGCGCGAGCGGACGAGCGTCATCGTCGGCATCACCTCGGCCCAGGAACTCCTGGTCGAGATGGGCTCAAGGCTCCAGCGCCCCATCTGGGTGCGCGCCCTGCGCGAACACGGCCTCCCCGAGGACGAAGTGCAGAAGGTGTGCGATCGGATTTCGGGCTCGTACACGCCCTGGCAGGAGAACACCTTCCCCGGCCTCCTCGGCAACGTGGTGGCGGGACGCATCGCCAACCGGCTCAACCTCGGCGGCACCAACTGCGTGGTTGACGCCGCGTGCGCCTCCGCCTTCGGCGCCCTCGCCATGGGCGTGCAGGAACTTCATCTGGGCAGTTCGGACTTCGTGATCACTGGAGGTGTCGAAACGTTCAATGACATCTTCATGTACATGTGCTTCTCGAAGACCACCGCCTTGTCGTTCTCGGGCGATTGCCGGCCCTTCGACGCCAAGTCGGATGGCACCATGCTCGGCGAGGGCATTGGTCTCATCGGCCTTCGCCGTCTCGAAGACGCCGAACGCGACGGAAACCCGATCTACGCGGTCATCAAGGGCGTGGGCTCATCCTCGGACGGTCGCGCAAAGAGCATCTACGCGCCAGTGAGCTCCGGCCAGGCCAAGGCCCTGCGGCGCGCCTACGATGCGGCCGGCTTCGGCCCCGACACGGTGGAACTCATCGAGGCGCACGGCACCGGCACCAAGGCCGGTGATGCCGCGGAATTCGGCGGACTTCGGACGGTCTTTGGAGAGGCCTCTCGCCAGGACACGCAGTGGTGCGCTCTGGGCTCGATCAAATCTCAGATCGGTCATACCAAAGCCGCGGCTGGCGCGGCCGGCCTGATGAAAACGGCGCTCGCCCTCCACAACAAGGTCCTGCCCCCGACCATCAAGATCGACACGCCGAACCCCGCGCTCAAGATCGAGGAAACGGCGTTCTACTTCAATGCCGAGGCCAAGCCATGGGTGCGAGAGAGTTCCCATCCGCGCCGCGCGGGCGTGAGTTCGTTTGGTTTCGGCGGCAGCAATTTCCACATAGCACTCGAGGAATACACAGGCTCAGCCAGGACCGCGCTTCGGATGCGCTCCCACCAGAGCGAACTGGTCGCCCTCTCGGCCAGGGACCCTGCGTCTTTGACCTTGTCCATGGACGCGGTGCTCGCGGACTTGAAGGCGGGAGCAGCCTTGAGCGGTGTCGCGCAGGGCGCGGCGGGAACGTACGACGCCTCCCTCGACTGCCGTCTCGCCATCGTTGCGAACTCCACCGCCGACCTCGAAAAGCAGATCGACCTGGCCCGCCCCAAGGTGGACGGTCCGGCGTTCGCGCTCCCCGGCGGGGCGACCTATGGCCGTGGCCCGAAGGCCGAGGGCACCATCGCGTTCCTCTTTCCTGGCCAGGGTTCTCAGTCGATCGGCATGGGTCGCGATCTGGCAATGGCGTTCGATCCTGCGCGTCAAGCCTGGGACGACCATGCCGGTCTTGAATTCGGTGACGGGGGGCAGGCGCAGCCTATCCATCGCGTGGTCTTCCCAAACTCGGCCTTCAGCGACGAGGACCGCGCTTCACAGAGCGCGCGCCTGACCGCAACTGAGTGGGTCCAACCGGCCCTGGGTCTGGTGAGCCTCGCCACTCTCCGCCTCCTTCGCCATCTCGGCCTCGACGGCGATGTCTTCGGCGGCCACAGCTTCGGCGAGGTGGCGGCCCTTCATGCCGCAGGCGTGATCGAATCGGAGGCGATGCTACGGATCGCGCGCAAACGCGGCGAACTGATGCGCGACGCCGCCACCACGTCCGGGGCCATGTGGGCGATCGCCCTGGGCAGACAGTCGGTCGAAACCCTTCAGTCTGTGTTGAAGGAACCCGTCGTGATCGCGAATTACAATTCGAAGAAGCAAGTCGTGATCGCCGGGCCGAGCGAGGCAGTCGATGCGGCCGCCGCTGATCTCCGGACGCGCGGATTCAAAGGTACCCGCCTCCCCGTCGCTACCGCATTCCATTCGAGCGTGGTCGCCGGCTCCGTCGAGCCTTTCGCCGCGTTTCTCCGCGACCAGCCGATCCAGCCTCCCACGAAGGCGGTGTACGCCAATACCACCGCAATGAAGTACGTGGGCGGCGAAGACGGAATCCGCGCCACCCTGGCGTCGCAAATCGCCGCGCCGGTTCGATTTTCCAACGAGATCGAGGCGATGTACGCGGATGGCGTCCGCACGTTCGTCGAAGTGGGGGCGGGCGCGGTCCTGACCGGACTCGTGAGAGACACGCTCGGGGAGCTTCCCCACGTCGCCGTGTCCACGGATCGCAAGGGATCGAACGGGGTAGCCACGTTTCTTCATGCCTTGGGCACGCTTCTCGCGAGCGGTTTTCCATTGAGCCTCGGCCGGCTATTTGAGGGCACGCGAGTCGAAGCTCGCAAAGTAGAGCCCAAGGCCCACGCCATCATGCTGTCCGGCGCGAACTACGCCAAACCCTATCCGCCCA
>JAENWE010000326.1 GCA_016650185.1 Vicinamibacteria bacterium
GATCGCCCTCCTTCTGGTGGCCCTGCTCGCCCATCACGTGTTTCGCCATCGGGAGAAAGGACACTTGGCCCGGTTCTGGGCCTCCGCCGCAATGGCTTTGATCCTGAGCGAGGCGGCTCTCGGCGCCGGCCTCGTTCTGTACCAGAGAGTGGCCGAAGACGCGTCGCTTGCGCGAGGGTTCTGGATCTCCGGCCATCTGATCAATACCTTCCTCCTCCTCGCCGCGCTCACCCTGACCTGGCGCTTTGTCGATGACCCAGACAGAGCCTCGAGGGCGGCCGCAGGTGGAGTGCGGAGAGCCAGCTTTCCCAGGGCCGCCGAGGGTTTCACCGTCATTCCTGCCGTTATCGCCCTGATGGCGATCGGGGTCTCCGGGGCGATCGCGGCCTTGGGCGACACCCTGTTCAAGGCGCAGACTCTACGCGAGGCCATCACTCAGGACTTTTCGTCCGCCTCTCACATCTTCCTGCGCTTGAGGGTCTTCCATCCCCTTCTCGCGCTCGCCGGCGGCGGCTTCGTTCTCGTGCTGGCCTATCGAACGATCACCAGCAATCCGGACCGGCCTGAAAGCAGAAGGCGTGGACTTTCACTCGCCGGCCTCGTGGTCGGCCAGTGGTTTCTCGGTCTTACCAACCTCGTTCTACTCGCCCCCACGGTTCTTCAGATAGCCCACTTGCTCGTGGCCGATCTCATCTGGATCACACTCGTACTGGTGGCGGCGGATGAGGGGCCGGGCTCCTAGGGCGCGGACGACGGAGGGACGCGGCGCTTCGTGGCCTGTTCGAATGCGAACGCCAGTTCCAGGAGTTTCGGTTCACTGCACGCCATTCCGGTGAAGCTCACGCCAAATGGGCCGGGCTTGGCATCGAACCCCGACGGGAACTGGTTTTGAGTCGCAGCCCCGCCGCGGCTTCCACCTCCGCCCCCTCCGCCGAACGGAACATTGGGCACAAAGCCGAAGGGCACGATCACCGTCGGGTAGCCGGGCTTGGCCGCGACGCCCGCTCCGGTGGGGCCAGGAAACAGGAGGGCGTCGAGCTTGTGTTCTTTCATCGCCGCGTCGATGCCTTCGGTCGCGGACAGGCGAATGTCCTTGGCGCGATCGGCCTCATAGCGCCCGCGGTCCATCTGCACATCCATTTCGTCGGAGATATCGAGTTGAGCCTGACCGTACTTGATGGCGCCCGCCTTCTGGTGGGCCACGTTCCACTGCCGGAGTTCGGTGAGGGTCTTGACCGGGGCGGCGTCGCCCAGGGTCTTGAGCCAGGCGTTGAAGTCGCGCTTCATTCCATATTTCAGGACCACGGAGCACTCGGCGTCCTGACCCTTGGCGTTATCCAGGCCTCCGCACACCCCCCAGGTCAGAAAGCTGCCGGCCGCGTCCTGGGTGATGACACTGGGAAGATCGGCGGGGTCCACAATGACGGCGCCTTGCTCCTTGAGGATGGCGATGGCCTCGACCATGACCTTTGCCTGCTCCGGGTTCAAGCCGCCCCGGGGGTTAGAGCCTCCCGGAACCGGCGTTCGGTCATAAAAGGACGCGCGAGGAATGCCGATGCGAGCGCCCTTCAGTCCCGCGGAATTGAGGAACTTCGTGTAGTCGCGTCCCGCGGGCGCCACGCAGGTCTTGGTCGCGGCGTCGTTCGGATCGGGCGCCTCGCTCTCGAGCGCGCCCAGGAGAACCGCCACGTCAGTGACCGTACGGCCCATCGGCCCCGCGGTGTCCTGGTCGGCGGTGATGGGGATGATGCCGTAACGGCTCACCCGTCCCACCGTGGGTTTGACCGCGGCCAGCATGTTCTGGTTGGCCGGGCTGAGGATGGATCCTGAGGTTTCCGTTCCCACGTTGGCCGCCCAGAAGCTCGCCGAGGTGCCGATGCCCGAACTGGACCCGCCCGTGCTCAGAACCGGCCGTCCATCGAAGGTGGCCTCTCGGGGGTCGCGCCGTGGATCGTAGGGATTCATGCCGTAGCCGGTGAGGGCGTTGTAGTTCGCGGGCATGCCCGAGGCCACCCAGTTCGCGAGCTCCGTCATGCCGGTCTTGGCGATGATGATCGCACCCGCGTCCCGAAGGTTTTTCGTGACCGTCGCCTCATAGCTCGGGGTGAAACCGGCGAAAGCCAGCGCCCCTCCGGTGGTGGGGAGGTGAATGGTCTGGATATTGTCCTTGAGGCCCACGGGGATGCCGTGCAGCGGCCCTCGAATTTTCCCGGCGGCTCTTTCCCGGTCCCGCTCATCCGCTTCCTTGAGCGCGTCTTTGTTCACGGCGATGACCGCGTTCAACTGATCCTCATACAGCGCAATCCGGGTGAGGTACTGGAGCACGATCTCGCGAGAGGTGGTTCGCTTCTGCTCCAGGGCCAGGCGCATTTCCGGGATGGTGGCTTCCACCACGCTGAAGGGTTTGGGCCTCGTTTCGGCGGGCCGGTTGGGCTTTTGCGCGGCGGGGGTTGGGTTCGGGGCGACCAGGCCAAGGGCGACGAGGGCGATGAGCCGTTTCTTCATCATGGCCCGCGATTGTAGGCCGAAGGGTTACGTTCCTTCTACTTCATGGCCTCGAGAGATTTTTTTGCGCTCGCCGTCACCGGGTGTCTCGGATAGTCGGCGATGAGTTTTGTCAGCACCACCCTGGCCTCGGCCCCCCTGCCGAGTTGGGTCAGGCAGCGGGAGAGGAGGAATTGAAGGCGAGGATCGGTATCCGCCTCGGGCGGCAGGGCGAGGCCTTCTCGGAGCATGGTCTCCGAGTCCGTGAAGCTCGACTGAGACTCGATGATTCGAGCCAGCATCATCCGCACTCGCTTGCGCTGGCGGAGGGGTCCCCCGTCGGCCCTTCGCGCTCGTTCCAGAAGAGGCCGGGCGTCATCGTGGTAGTTGAGCTCGTACATCTTCGCGCCAAGTCCGTAGAGAGCTCCGAAGTTCTGGGGGTCGGTGCGGAGAATCTTCTCCCACCCCAGCATGTCGGCGCCCTCGATCTCGGCGGTGTTCAGGAGTTTCAGAAAAGCCGCCGCGTTCACGTAGCCCTCGATGCGGGCCACCGCACGGCCCTCGGAGGTGAAGAAGCCGATGGTGGGCAAACCCTCGACGCCATGCTCATCGCTCAGTTCAAGCTCCTCCCTCCGACCTTCGGTGTTGACCTTGACCGCGACCGTCGTCTTCGCGAGTCGGGTCACCACCGCGGCATCCTTGTAGGTCGTTTGATCCAGCTTCTCGCAAAACGTGCACCACGAAGCCCAGAAATCGACCATGACGATCTTGCCCTCGCTTCGTGCCCGCGCTTTGGCGGATCGGAAGTCCTTTTCCCATCGTATCGAGTCGGCCCCCAGGCTGGATGCGGTCCCAAGACCAAGGAGAGTGAGGGCCATGAGGGCGACGGCGGGAGAGAGCAGCGTCCTTCGCCTCATGATGCCAGGGGGCGTCTGGACCGGACGGAAAGACGGGCCGCCTCGACGAAGCCGGCGAACAGACCGTCGGACGCATTCGGGGTCTTCCAGAAATTCTCCGGATGCCACTGGACCGCGACCACAAATCGTCGGTCCGGCATTTCCAGACCTTCGATGATGCCGTCGTCGGGACAGATGGCGGAAGAGGTCAGTCCTCTGCCCAGACGCTTCACGGCCTGGTGGTGGAAGGAGTTCACCCCCACCCTGGCGGAGGACAGCAGTTGGGCAAGGCGCGAGTCGCGCGCGATCGTCACGTCGTGTCCGATGACCAGTCGATCCTCGCCCGTTTCGTGGATCACGGCGCCTTTGACCTCGGAGGGGATGTCCTGGATGAGCGTGCCGCCGAGGGCGACGTTCAGGACCTGCAGGCCCCGGCAGATGCCGAGAACCGGCATGTCGCGCCGAACCGCTTCCCGGGCGAGCGTGAGTTCGAACGGATCCCGAGGTCCGTCCACGCGCCCCAGCCCGGCGTGGGGCTCCTCACCGAAGAGCAACGGGTCGACGTCGGCGCCGCCGGAGAGCAGCAGGCCGTCGCAGTTGTCCAGGATCTCGCCGGGCAGCTGATTCGTCTCCTCCCACGGGTCGGTGAAGCCCGGGGCGATGATGCTGGGCAGGCCGTGGGCTTTGGAAATCGCGTGGAGGTAGTCAAATCGAAGCCACGCGTGATTCGCCGTTCCCGGGTCGCTGCCGGCGGTGATGACGATGCGGGGTCGAGAGGCCGTCACATCCGATCCGGAATGGGGATGCCAAGAAGTCCCGCGATGTCGGTGGTGTGGCGCACGAAGAGCTGGACCACGAGAACCCGCACCGCGCGCAGGTCTTCACTTTCGGCGCGCACCACCGAGTGGGCTGGATTCTGGTAATAGCCGTGAAAGGCCTGGGCGATCTGGAAGGCGTGCCGGGTCATCACGCTTGGCTCTTCGGTGCGCACCGCAGTCTCAATCGCCTCATCGGTCCGCGCCATGGCCAAAAACAAGGACCACGCGGAGCCGCCCTCCGCGGTGGCGAGCCAGGGGTCGAGAAGGCTCCGTTCATGCGCTCGTTTGAGCAGAGCCTCGACATCGTGACCTTCGGAGGCTACCTTGGCCAGGATGCTTCGGGCGCGCACCACGCTGTTCTGGATGTAGGGGCCGGTTTCGCCCGTGAACGCCAGCGCCTCTTCCATGTCGAAGGTGATGATCCGATTGCGCGAAAAACGCAACATGAAATAACGCAAGGCTCCGACCGCGATGTCGTGGGCGGCCTTCGTGCGATCGGCTAGCGAGCGCTCGGGATCGCGGGTGGCGATTTCATTCGACGCCTTCGCTTCGAGGGCGTCGAGCAGGTCATCCGCCTTCACGCCGAGCCCACGCCGACCCGATACCTTGACCGCGCCCGCGTCTTCGTCGACCTCGTAGCCAAGCTCTCTCGCGGTCGCCTTCGACAGCACCACCTTCTCATAGCCGAGATGCCGCGTGCCCTCCGCCGCTTCCCGCCCGGCCAACGCCTCGACCCCCGCCTTGACCACGCGCTGGGGATAGCTTTGGCCCACATCGATAACATTGAAGACAAGCGAGGCGCCCGCTCCGAACGGAGGCGCGCCTTCATCCACGTGGTCGCCGGTCGAAGACCACAAGGGCCGCGCGGTCGTTGAGTCCTCGTGACGCCGATACCGGAAGTCAAGGCCCAGTTTGCCCAGCTTCCAGAGCTGATAGGCGATGTCCTTGCCGGTGTACGTGACCGTGCCATTGGAGCGAACGATGATCTTGTTCTCCTCACCACCGCCCTCGGCCTCGTCCATGCGCAGGACCCAGCACCCCTTAGCCTTGCCTTCCTCCTCGAACTCGATGGCCTTCTTTTCCTTGAGCAGCTCGAAGGCCCTGGCCCAGAAGTGCTGCTGCAGGATGTCAGACTCGCGGACGAGGAGGTCGTAGCCGATGTCGAGGCGGGCCATGGTCGCGATGTGGGCGCGGACAATCCGGGCGGCCACGTATGCCCCCAGTTCCGCGGTTGGACCCTCGTGCTTCTCGATGGCGTGGAGCGTTCCGACCTGAAGCGCCTTCCGCTCCTTGTCCCCGCCGTACCACTCGAAGACACGGGCGTACAGATCCCAGCAGTAATAGTCGAGGCGGTCGGGGATGGCCTGGATATCAGCGAGGCTCTTCTTCTCGAGTTGTTCAAAGCCCACGATCACATCCGCCACCTGAACGCCGGTGTCGTCAATGTAGTTCTGAGTCAAGACCTCGTGCCCTCGCGCTTGCAAGAGGCGCACGAAGGTGTCCCCAAGAATCGAGTTGCGAACATGGCCGATGTGCGCGGCCTTGTTGGGATTGATACTCGTGTGCTCGACGATGACCCGGCCGTCGCGGAGGACTTTGGCCGGCGGAGAGAGGATGAACGAGGACACAGAGGCGGTGAAAGCGCTTCGGTCGAGGAAGAGGTTGATAAACCCTCCGCCCGCCACCTCCGCGTGGTCGATGCCGTCGATATTGCCCAACCTGGGCGCCAGTTCCTGGGCGATGTCGCGGGGCTTGCGACCCACCTTCTTGGCGAGGTCGAAGGCCAGAGGCAACGCCATGTCTCCGAGGTCGAGCTTGGGCGTGGTTTGGACCAGGATCTCGTCGAGGGTAACGCCGAAAGCCTCGGCCACGGTCTGGCGAATTCGACCAGCGAGGTCCGACTGGAAGGCGAGGATCATGGGGGCGCGGGTGACGAGGTCAAACCGGAGCGCGGGGGCGTTCCGCGCCGGAACCGGCTACGGAAGGACGATGGCGAGGTCGAAGTCAGCGGTGCCCTTGCGGCACCAGTTTTCACGCTTCGAGCAGTAGAAGTACGAAAGCGTGGTCTTGACCGTGCTCAAACCCCTTGGCGCGTCGGGCGTGATGGTGACCGGGAACCGCACTGGCTTGTTCAGATCGAGGTAGTGGGCGTTCGCCGGGTCGGGGATTACGCCCGAGCTCTTGGGGGGCGGGGGCGCCACCAGCGGCGAGCCAGAGGCGAACTTGAGGCGCGGGGCCGGCTCTTCGTTGATGTTGACGTCCGGGTCCTTCTTCTTGAACTCGAAGACGACGTGAGCCGAGGCTCCCTTCTTCGCGGGGGCTTCATAGGCGGCCATCACGTCGAAGTGCGGCGAGGGCATGGCCTGTGGCGTCATCAGGAGGGCGCCCTGGAGCAGGAGCGCCGAGATCATTACAGTGACCATCATCAGGCTATTGTATCGGCTGGAGTGGGATGAGCCCTAGCCCAGCCCTAGCCCCAATGCCGTTAAGTTAGCACCCACGGCCGTACCGGTTTCCATCCCGAAGGAGCCACAGTCGCCCAATGGGCGTTTCGTTTAGCTTCTTCCCGGAGAGTGACAACCTTCTCAGGCTTTGCGGCGTGCTATCGGCC
>JAENWE010000327.1 GCA_016650185.1 Vicinamibacteria bacterium
CATGATGGTGGCCCACAGGCGGGTGAAGACACCCATCATGACCATGAAACCGCTCATAACCTCGGCCAGAGCGAACGAAACGACCCACGCCTCGCGACGCATGGCCGGATCGGTTCCCAAAGCGAAAAATCCGACGAGCGGGTCGCTCATCATGCTCGGATAGTTGTCGGCCACCCCGATGGTGAGATCGTGGTTGTAGATCTTGGACCATCCCAGAATGAAGAAGCCAACCCCGAACACGAAGCGGATCCAGCGGGCCTGCTCAACGTTCAGCCTCGTGATTGCCAGTTTGTGCGATATCCACGGAGACATGGCGTAAAGGATTCCGGCGGTCAGAACGGGAATGGCATCGATTGCGACAAACGGTCCCCAGCGGAACAGGTAGAACCAGGTGCCGATCACCATCGCGCCGCACAGAGGCAGGAGGGTCTGGGTGAGGATCAGAACACCGAGCGCTACTTGAAGGAACTTGAAGTACACCGCAGAACTGGGCTCAAGGGGGTAGCTTGGCATCACCAGCGCGTCGTTGGTTGCGGCGAACATGAGGACCAGCGCCGGACTGCGCAGGAACATGATGACCGACCACTCTCCGAAGGTGTAGAAGGCGGCCGACCGCACCGGCTTGTCCATGATGTAGGAGGCCAGTTTGTGCAGGGCGCGTTGAGGCCAGCCACCGAGCCTGCTCAGGACTTTGTAGCGGATGAACTCATCCAGGTCATCGCGCAGGAACCATATGAACAGAAAGGCGCTGAGGACAAAGCTGACCAGCAGGCCAATCTGGATCATGTTGGGATCCATACCGAACAGCATGCCCGCCTTTTGCAGGAAGAAACTGTCCTGCAGCGGGTTCTTCATGTCGTGCTTGACGAAGCGCTCGTGAGCGGAAGCAAGGCTCGGCAGGAAGGCGAGCAGGCCCAAGAGCCCGCCGGTTCGGACGCGGGCGCCGGGGAGTGAGGAGGGGCGTGAGACGAGCAGAGATGGGGTCATGCTGAGCGTGACCACTACTGTGCGGCGTACTCGAGAGCCCGGTTCAAAGCCTTCGGGTCGGGCACGATCCACGACGCCCGGTCGCGCTTGATCAATCCGTCGGACTCAAAGCCGTCGAGCAGTCGGCCCACGATCTCGGCGTTCGACCCCACCAGTGACGCCATGTCTTTCACGGACATTTGCATGGAGATGGTCCAGCCATTGGGACCGGAGGTGCCATGACGGTCGACCAGTTGCGTCAGCATCCTGAGCACGCGATAGGGCACGTCGCGGAACGACATGTCGAGCACGTCCTCGTTCATCCGGCGCATGCGTTCGGCGAACGCCTGCAGCAGCATCCAAAGGACGCTTGGATTCTTGTCGCAGAAAGCCTGAAAGTCTTTGCGGGTGAGGACGAGCATCTCGGAAGGCTCGAGGGCTTGCACGCTGGCCGAACGCGGCTGGCCCTCGATCATGGCGAGTTCCCCGAAGGCCTCGCCCTTGCGGAGGACCTTCAGGATGCGCTGCTTGCCGTCTTCAGAGGTCTGGAAGATCTTGGCGGAGCCCGAGAGCATCACGTACAGGGAGTCCGAAGGATCGTCCTGGAAGAACACGGTCATGTCGGCGGGGAACTGCTTCGTCTGGGCGACGGCCTCGAGCTTGTCGAGCGTGGGCCCATCCAGCCGGGTGAAAAATGAAACCTGAGCTAGCTGTCCGATGACGACCTCCTTTGCCCCGGGAGCGGGGCGGCGCAAGTACGAGCGGTATCGTACCGGAAGCGCCCCCGGAGCGCTAGAGAGAATTCAGGAAAAGAATGACCTGCAACTGCTGGCGTGCGGAAAGCCGACGCCACTTCTGAACAGAAAGCCGGGCTTCGCTGCGGAAACTACCGGTCTCGCCGATGGCGGGACAGGTGTCGTTCGGCAAGGCGCCGGCCTGGGGGCAGCCGGCCGCGGGATCCGGAAGATCATGTAACTCGATTGACGCGTTTAGCGCGTCTTCCACCGTGGCGATGGTCAAAAGGTAGTTCGTTCTTCCCGAGTCGCTCGCCACCGTGCGCGCCGGCTGTGCCGGGTTCAAGAACACGCGGCTGTCGTGGAGGAACGGCGGGCCTACGCGGCCGATCCCCATCAAGGGCGGCGTGCGCCATTCCTTACCCGACGCCGAGCCCTGGCCCGGCAACGCGAAGTCGGCGAGGTTTCGGCTCAGATCCAGGGACGGACGCGGCGGCACCAGGTCATTCCGGCCTTGCCGGATCTGGCCCATGTCGTGGAGCAGCAAGTCCGAGAAAAGAGGGAAGTACTTGTTGCTGAGGTGTCGGGCGCCGACTTGCGAGGGTGATGTGCCGGTGGTGGCTATCGGGAAGTGACAGCCCACGCAGTTGAGCTTTCGGTCAGCGGCAATGCCTCTCTCGGCATCGGGGCCGCTCCCCACGGGGGTCGCACCCGGAATCATGCGGCTGCGGAAGGAGGCGAGGTCAACCCCGAACAGCTCGGCGCCGGCCTGGATGTCGGCCGCGCCGGGTGAGCTGGCGGGCGTCTCCAGAAGACGGGGGTCGACGTCCGGCAGGCTGATCATGCGGATCAGGTTGCGAAGCCCCATGATGTCCTCGGACTTCAGTTCGGGGTCCGGCGCTATGTCGCAGTTCCTTCCCACGTTCTGATTGTTGTTTTGCTCTACGGGCGAGAACGGACTGGTCATGCCGAGCTCGCCCTGGGTACCGCCGATCATGAACTGAAAGAGGGTGGGTCCGGCCGCGCGCAGGCCGAAGCGCGCCACTCTTATGACCGGGTCGCCGCCGAGGAAAGCGCCCGCCGCGTTGTTTTCATTGTGGCGCCCCGAGATACAGTCGGCAAGGCACTCTGGTCCCGGAGGCGGGAGGAGACTGGACACGCTGTTGATCGCGTCGTTCGGATCATCGCCCGAGACGATGTCGCTTGCGAAGATCGCCTCCATCAGACCTCGCCCAATGTAGGGAGGCGCTGCGCGCTCGCCTTGAGCGCGACGGAAACCAAGCTGAGAGGTGCCGGTGACCGGATCTATGCCGCCCTGAAGGTTTGGATCAATGGACTCCGGCGGGATGATGTCCGGCTGGCAGTCGCCGGTTGCGCGAACGTGCTGGATCGGTCCTCCGAAGATCGAGAGCGGATCAAACCCGCCGCTGGCGGGCGAGTAGTCGCCAAACAACGTGAAGGCGGCAGTCGGGGGCGGGTTGGTCTTTGTGATTGTCGACTGGTCGGTCGGCCCGGTACGCCCGGCGCGGGACGCGGGCGTCGCGACGGTTAGAAAGCCGGTGCTGGCGGGGATGTCCTGAGCGCTCAGGTGGCATCCAAGGCACCGGTTCTGGTTGAATATCGGGCCGATGCCCTCCTCGGGGGTGTGCTCGGTGACGAAGAAGTCGAGCGACTTCTCGATCGCTCTGCGTTCATCCTCGTTGAGCCCGGGGAAAGCGAGGGCATCCAGGCTACGTGCGGTTCCGTACACGCTGCGAGGTACCCGGGCTGCTGCGGTGGCCTGGCCGGAGCGCGGCCCTGCGATACCGGACAGGTCGCGATCCTCTACCGTGGACACGCGTTCGGTGAGGTTGCCCTCTTTCCCGCAACCGGCCATGGGCAGCATGAGAAGGGTGGCCAGCCCGCCGGTGAGGCCGAGCTTGAAGTTCTTCATAGTCATCATTCCCCGATTTCTCAGAAGTCCCAGATCAAGTCGAGGAACAAACGGTGTACCCGTTCGTCCTTGCGCGGGAAGCCCTTGAAGTTGAAATATTGGAAGAGCCCAAGCAGGTTCTTTGACACACGGTAGTTGCCACCGACCTCGAAGCCTTTGTATGAGGAGCCGGCGCCGAGGTCCGAGTCGGCGAAGGTTGCGAGCACGGCATCCGCGTCCACATCTCGCCAGGTGCCATGGAATGTGTAGGGATGGGCCCCACCCGACCATCCGCCACCGACGAACCCGATGCTGACGGAGTAGCCTCGCTCGTCGAGCGTCACCGAAGAGTTGTTGGAATAGTCTCCGGCCAGAAACATCTCGGGCTTCCCAAGGCGGTTGCCAAGGACATTGAACCGCAGCGTTGCGGCCGCGTTCCAGATTTCAAAGTCGTCTTTCACGAACCCGTCGGCGCCCGGGCCGTAGTTCACACTGTTGTTGCTGTGCTGCAGCCCCGAGCGGAGAAGGAACGGACTGGTGCCGGGGAGGACGAAAGCGCCCTCGCCGGGAGTGAAGTTGGGCGAGCGCAGGCCGACGTTCAGATTTGTATAGTGGAAGTATCCGCCTGACGCTTCCAGATGGGGGATCGTGAGCTTCAGCTGATCGCCCGCCATGTAAGCCGTGCCGGTGATTCCGCTGAACCGAGCGTTGGTGATGTCCTCGAACACGAAGTACACGAGATTGTTGTCGAGTCGCACCGGCTTCTCGTCGCTGCCCCGCTTGAGGAACCGGGCCTGCAAGGCCACGCCCGATGGGCTGACGTCGTCGTCCCACAAGAGTTCGTCACGCCAGGTGCCGGCGCCCGGGCGATAAAGGGGAAGCGGCATTTTGCCGGCCGTGAAGACCAGCTTGTCGCGGTCCTTGAAGGGCTTGACAGTCAGGAAGAACCGATCAAGATTGAATACGGAGGGGCGCAGCGCGTCTCCAAAGCGAACAAAGGGGGATGCGGGGTTGGGGGCCTCGCCCGTGCTGAAGCGCAAGCCTCCTCCCACTATGGAGTCGGACTTCGCTGATTCGACTCCGAATCGAATGCGGGTACGCAGTCCGTCAATGCGATCATCACCCGCCAAGAGATCATTCTCGTCGTTGATGTCGGTGAAGTCCTGGCGGAAGGTCAGGGACGCGGTGAACTTCAAGGGGAAGGACGAGA
>JAENWE010000328.1 GCA_016650185.1 Vicinamibacteria bacterium
CCATGGCCGCCGTCCTGAACGCGGCCAACAACGCGATCAATCAGATCTACGACCTCGACATCGACCGGGTCAACAAACCCTCGCGACCCCTGCCCTCGGGGCGGATGTCCCTCTCCGAGGCGTGGACGTTCACGATCATCACTTTCGTCATCGCCAACATCCTGGCCTTCCTCGTCACTCCGGTGGGCGCGCACGAGTGCTTCTGGATCGTCCTGTTCACGACCTTCATGTGCTGGATCTACTCAGCGCCTCCCTTGTGGACCAAGCGACGAGGGATCTGGGCCAATATCACCATCGCCATCCCGCGCGGGATTCTGCTCAAGGTGGCCGGCTGGTCGACGGTCAAGACCGTGATGGACGCCGAGCCCTGGTACATCGGCACGGTCTTCGGCCTGTTCCTCCTCGGCGCCGCCTCGACCAAGGATTTCGCGGATATAGACGGCGATCGCGCCGGAGGCTGTCACACTCTGCCCATCGATTACGGTGTGAAGAAAGCCACCTGGATCATGGCGCCTTTCTTCATCATCCCGTTCATCCTGATTCCGGTGGGCGTCTATGCCGGCATTCTCACCGGGAATGCGATGCTCCTGAACCTGCTGGGCGCGGTCCTCATCGTCTACGGCTGCTACACCGTCTATCTCCTGGTCCGCAATCCGGAGGAGCTGGCCACCACCGAGAACCATCCGTCCTGGACCCACATGTACCAGATGATGATGCTGGCCCAGATCGGCTTCGCTCTTGCTTATGTCTTTTAGGCGGAATCCCCTGCGATGACTAGAGACCTCGGCCCTGCCTGCTCCAGAGACAGCAGGGCCTGCTTGCGCCACAATCCCCCGCCGTAACCGCCCAAAGCGCCGCTCTTGTTCACCACGCGGTGGCAGGGAATGACGATGGCGATGCGATTGCGCCCATTGGCGCTGCCCACTGCCCTTACGGCGCCTTTTGAGGACGTAGCCTTCGCCAGATCTTCATAGCTGCGGGTCTCGCCGTACGGGATCTGAAGCAGCGCGTTCCACACCTTGGTCTCGAAGGGAGTGCCGGGATAGTCGAGGGGAATCGAGAAATTCTTGCGCGTCGCCGAAAAGTACTCACCCAGCTCGGCCCTGGTCTGCCTGATGATCTCGTCGTCTTCGGGCAGGAAAGCAGCCTTGAAACGCTTCTTGAGCGTCTCGATCTGTGCTTCCATCATGCGGCGGTTGGTGAACTCGAGAAGGATGAGGGCGCCCTCGCGCGCCCCCGCGATCATGGGTCCGATGGGCGTTTCCACCCAGCCGAGACGAATGGCCTTCGCGCGATCCGCCTTGCCCGCGGGCTCGCCAAAGACCTTCGAAAACGCGTCACGGAAACCGGAGAGCGACTGAAAGCCCGCATCCGCGGCGGTGTTGTCGAGGTCGAAGCCGAGGCGCAATTGAGACAAAGCGCCCGACAGCCGGCGGGCTCTCGAATAGGCTTCAAACGTCATACCTTCTTCACGACCGCGGGACCCCGCTCCACCAAAAAATTGACGTGCAATTTGGGTCGTGTGGACTTGCTCATCAATGGGTTGCCCGGCGCCTGCCACCGAGCGTCACCCTGGCCAGCAGGGCCAGGAAGGCGATCAGGGCTGCATACTGACTCTCGGGCGGCCCGATCAGAAAAAGCAGACCCGAGAGCCCGAACAGGCCACGCATCAAGCCGGAGAGCGGGCGGATCAGAAAGCCGGACGCGGACGCGGCGGCAGCCACCACCAGAGCCAGGGCGAACAGACACGCGGTCAGGACGCCTCCGCTGGGCGCCTGAAGCAGAAGGCCGAGGCCGTCCGCGCGCAGGGTGAAGGCGAGAGGGACCAGAAAGGCGGGGAGGGTGTAGCGCAGCGTGGCCATTACGGTGCGATAGGGATCGGCGTGGCAGATCGTGGCCGCGGCCATGGGCGACAGGGCGGTGGGAGGCGACACCTCGGACAAAACCGCGTAGTAGAAGATGAACATATGCGCGGCCAGCTCGTTCACTCCGACCTGGATGAGCGCGGGCGCGATGGTCACGGCGGAGAGAATGTAAGACGCGGTCACCGGAACCGAAAGCCCCAGGACCGCGACCGACACCGCCGAGAGGAGAATCACCATCGAGGCGTTGGAGCCGGCGAGCGACACGATGAGTCCGGCCACCTTGAGGCCGAGGCCGGTGAGAGTCAGGCCGGCGACCAGAATGCCGGCGCAGGCGGTGGTGGCGATCACGGGAACAAGAGCCGCTCCCGCGCTGATGAAGGCACGCCGCAAACGCCGCGGACTGAGAGCCTGACCGCGATTCGCGAAGCTCAAGACGACCGCGGCGCAGGAGGCGAGGAAGGCCGATCGGGTGGCCGAATAGCCCACCATCAGGAACACCACGATGAGAATGGGAGAGATCAGGTGATGCCCGCCCTCTCTCAGAATCGCGCCCGCCGTCCTGGTCGTCGGCAGCGGAACATCCGATTGGTCTGAAGGGGGCTCTCTCGGCGCGTCCGCCTCGATCATGAGGACGATTCCGAAATAGTAGAGCAAGGTCGGAATCGTGGCCATGAGCAGGACCTGGCCGTAGGAGATCTTCAGAAACTCCGCGATCAGGAAGGCCGCCGCTCCCAGGGTGGGCGGAGAGAGGATGGCGCCGATGCCGGCGGCGGCGAGGAGAGCGCCGGCGTTCTCCCTGCTGAAGCCCGCGCGCCTCAAAAGGGGCGCCGCCGCTCCTCCGAGGGTGAGGGTGGTGGCCACACCGCTGCCGGAAACCGAACCGAGAAGAAAACCGGCGAGCGTCACCGCGCGTCCGGCGCCCCGCGCTGAATTGCCGCCCGAGAAAGACGCAAA
Organism: Vicinamibacteria bacterium; assembly: GCA_016650185.1. Lineage (GTDB taxonomy): Bacteria > Acidobacteriota > Vicinamibacteria > Fen-336 > JAGNNV01 > JAGNNV01. The sequence continues at coordinate 2,820 of JAENWE010000328.1, forward strand.
GGACAGGTCCAGGAAGAACTGGGCCGCCCCGGAGGCCTGAAGGAGAGCGCCGTAGATCGCGAAAAGACCGATGGTCGTGGACGCCACATCGAGCGGGACGCCAAAGACTCCTTCGAAGCCCATGACCATGGAGCCCACCAGTCGCGGGATGTCGTACCCGCGATGGGCGATCATGGACAGGCCGATGCGGTCCAACTCGGACCCCCACAAAACGTAGGCCATGGTGGCGATCGACAGCAGGGGCAGCGCACTGCCGGTGGAAACCCAGGCTCCCGCCACGACCAGGGCCAGCAGGGCCAGGCCAAGGGCGAGATCAACGGGGGTCGGCTCAGAGGCGCGGAACAAAAACTCCCGGCCGCCTGCGGCCATGGCGAGGGTCACGGCCAGGGTCACAAGAGCCAGGATGTAGGGCACGGCGCTCGCCCACCTGGCCTTCACCCTGAGAGTGAGGAAGGCGAGGGCGAGCCCGAGGCCGAGGACGATCGACCGGAACCGAAGGGTCTCCACTACCGTGACCTCGCCGAGGAGCACGAGGAGCGAAAGGGCACAAGCGACGATCGCGGCGGCCGGCGGCGCCTGTCCCACCCGACGCACCATCGCCTCTTCAGCGTCTTCGCGGGGAGCGCTCGGCCGGGATTCAGTCACGGAATCGCAGAGTACACCGGCGCCCGAGAGAACCTAGCTGCTAGGGCCTGGCTGCTGGCGCCGGTTCAACTCCCTGTTCGCGGTAGTACTTCAGCGCTCCGGCGCTGAAGGCCACCGGAGACCCGGCGATGGCCGACTGTAGTCCGAGATTCCGAGCCTCCGCGTGCGCTGAGGCGAGAACCGCCTTCTGGTCGAACATCGCTTTTACAATCAAATACGCGCGCTGCTCATCGAAGGTCGCGGGGACCACGAGGACGTTCGAGACCCCGAAGGTGAGAACGTCGGCATCGACCGATGCGTACGTTCCGGCCGGAATCAACACCGGACGATAGAGCGACTCGCCGTACCGCGCCTGCAGCTTTGGCAAGACGCTGGCGGTCTGGAGAATCCTGATTTGAGCCGAGATGGCGAGATCGAGCACGGCGGCCGTCGGCAGTCCTCCGCTCCAGAAGAAGGCGTCCACCTTGCCGTCCTTTAGCGCGTCCGCCGACGCCTGGGCCGAGAGGTTCTCCCTCCGGATGTCCTGCGCGGGATCGAGGCCGGCGGCGGTCAGGGTTCGATCTGCGATCACTTCGGTGCCGCTGCCGGCAGAGCCCATCGAAACGACCTTCCCTTTGAGATCCATCAAAAGGGTGATGCCGCTGTTCTTCTTCGTCACCACGTGGGTGACGTTGGTGTAGAGCACGGCCAGAGCGCGCAGATCGATGGGCCTGCCCTCGAAAGCGCCGTGGCCTTCGCTCGCGTCCTTGAGGGTATCGGCCAGGCTGAACGCGATGTCGGCTTTCGCGTCGCGGAGGAACTTCAGGTTGTCGATGGAGGCCGAGGTGACTTCGGCCGTAGCTTCCACCCCGGGAACCGCTTCCGAGATGAGTCTGGCCAAAGCGCCGCCGTACACGTAGTAGACCCCGCCCGTACCTCCGGTGGCGATCGAAAGGCGGACAACCTTGGGACGGGTCGAGTCTGAAGGCGTGCACGCCGCCACCCCGGCCAAAAGCGTCAACGCCGCGCGAGCGAACGTCCTCACGCCAGAAGTCGCTTCACCGCGCTCACGATCGCGTCTTTGTCAATGCCGTAGGCATGCATCAGCTGGGTCGGCGTGCCGGATCGCGGCAACTCGCGAACGGCGAGGATCTCGATCCGCGACCGGCCGGCGACCGCCGAGGCCACCGCCTCGCCCAAGCCGCCGCAGGCGCCGTGATCCTCGACCGTGACGAAGCCCGTCGTCTCGGCCGCGGCCTGAAGCAATGTCCTCGTATCGACCGGTTTCAGCGAATAGAGATCGATGACGCGGATGGCGATTCCCGAAGAGGCGAGTTCCGCATGAGCGGCGAGAGCCTCGTGCAGGGTCACACCCGCGCCCACGACCGTGACCGCATCCTGCGCGGACGATCGCAGCACCTTCGAGCCGCCCACCACGAACGTCTCCTCGTTGGGATAGAGAATGGCGGTCTTGGGTCGCGACATCCGGAGATAGACGACGCCCGGCGTCTTGCCCGCGAGTTCGGTGAGCTTCTCCGCGCTGACCGCATCCGATGGATAGAACACCGTCGCCGGAATCACGCCCCGCATCATGGCCAGATCTTCAAGGGCCATCTGGGACTGACCGTCCTCGCCGATCGAAACCCCGGCATGCGAGCCGACGATCACCAGGTGCGACGGCTCCGAATGACCGGCCATGCGAATCTGGTCATAGGCGCGGGAGAGGAAGCACGCAAAGGACGACGCGAAGGGAATCTTGCCCTCGGTGGAAACGCCGAGAGCCACAGAAACCATGTTCTGCTCGGCGATGTACGCGTCGACGAACTGGGCGGGGCGCGCTTTCTTGAGACGATCCGAGAAGGTGGAATTCTTGGTATCGCCGTCCACGCCCACAATCGACGCGCACTGCGATCCGATCTGTTCCAGCGCGCTGCCATAGGCCTCTCTCGTGGCCACCAGATCCCCGGTCTTGTACGCAGGTGAGACCGAGAACTGGGCGGGGGCGGGGCGGGAGTGGCCGTAGCGGCGCGAGGGCACCAGGATCTCACCCAGATCTACCTCGCCAATGGCGGCGAGGGCCGACTCGAGTTCCTCGCCTTTCTTGACCGGCTTGCCGTGCCAGCCATCCTTGTCCTCCATGATGGGCGCGCCCTTGCCCTTGAGAGTTCGGGCCAGGATGATGCTGGGCTTCGTGGCGTTTCGCACCCTGGCGAAAGCGGCTTGAACCGCCGCGATGTCGTGCCCTTCACACTCGACGGCCTGCCAGCCGAACGCTTCGAAACGACTCGCATAGGCGCCGGTCTCGTGGGCTTGCATGGTGGGCCCCGACTGACCGAACGCGTTTACGTCGACGATGGCAACAAGATTCGTGAGGCCTTCATGCGAGGCGAAGGCCGCGGCTTCGAAGACCGAGCCTTCCGCGACTTCACCATCGCCCATCAGAGTGAAGACGCGTCCAGGATGCCCGTCCTGCTTTCGCGCCCAGGCCATGCCGCAGGCCGCCCCCAGACCCTGCCCCAGCGATCCGGTGGCCACTCGTACCCATGGGTTGCGAGGGGTGGGGTGACCCTCGAGGGTGCTCGTGAACTTCCGTAGATCCTTGAGGTCTTCCGAGATGCCGCCGGCGTGCTTCAGCGCCGACCAGAGGATGGGCGCGGCATGGCCCTTGGAGAGAACGAAGACATCGACGTCATAGGCCTTCGGGTCCAATGGATCGAAGCGCATCTCGTCGAAGAAAAGGACCGACATGATCTCCGCGCAGGAGAGACACGTGGAGGGATGGCCCGAGCCGGCCTCGGTCGTGGACATGAGGCTGTCGCGTCGCATCTGCTGCGCGATCTTGGCGAGGGGAAGGGTTGCGGACATCTGGTCTCCTTAGGAGGGCGCTCCCTTTGAAGCTAGGGCGGGGAACTCAAAGCAGGAACGACTCGACGGATCTTAGTGGCGGCGGCGTCCCGGTATGCTTCCACCCCCATGATCCCCCGTTACTCCCGGCCGGAGATGTCCCGAATCTGGTCGGATGAGAACCGTTTTTCGACCTGGCTCAGGATCGAGCTGGCCGCCACC
>JAENWE010000329.1 GCA_016650185.1 Vicinamibacteria bacterium
GCCGCTCCGAAGTCGAACTTGACGGGCGGAGGCTTCTCGCTTCCCGTGACCGCCTGGAAGTAGGGCTTCTGGGTCATGCCGAAGAATCCCGCGAAGAGTCGCGCCGGCATCCTGAGGATGGCGGTGTTGTAGGTCTGGGCCTTTTCGTTGAATCGACCGCGCTCCACCGAAATACGGTTCTCGGTTCCTTCAAGCTGAGCCTGAAGGTCACGGAAGTTGGCGCTCGACTTGAGGTCGGGGTACTGCTCAGAGACCACGAGGAGCCGCGAAAGGGCGGAGGACAGGCCCCCCTGGGCCTGCTCGAACTGGGCCATCGACGCGGGGTCGGACGGATTCACCCGAACCTGCCCCACGCTGGCTCTAGCCTGGGTCACGGCCTCCAGGGTCGACTTCTCGAAGTTGGCCGAGCCCGAAACGGTGGCTACCAGATTGGGAATCAGATCGGCCCGGCGCTGATACGCATTCTCGACCTGAGCCCACTGAGCATCCACGGCCTGAGACAGACCGACGAGGCTGTTGTAGCTGCCCATCAAGGCAAGGCCCACAACGCCGACGGCCAGAAGAAGGGCGACAAGACAACCGATAGCTTTCATGAGATTTTTGAGACTCCACTCGGGCGCAGAAGGAAACAAGGCTCCGCACGAAGGATCATAGTCTCAGCCCCTGTCATGGTATCGTTTCTCCGTCAAAATGAAAACGAAGTTCATTTTCGTATTTGCCCTGGCGCTGCCGCTCGGCGGATGCCGGACCGAGGGCGGCCCCGGGTCTCCAAACCACCGCAGCGAGGCCCAGGACGGCGGCGATGGTCAGCGGCTGGTTTCACTGGTCGACTACGTCGCCGCCGATTACGGAGGCGCCGTCTCGAACGGAGAGGTGGTTTCGGCCTTCGAGTATGAGGAGCAGCTGGGTTTCCTGGAAACCGCGAGCGCTCTCGCGGGCGCGGTGGCAGACCCTTTGAGCCGCGCGACCATCGGCGCTCGCGTGAACGCCCTTCGCGATGCGGTGCGGAGGAAGGCTGACCCGAGCGTTGTCGCCTCTTTGGGTCGCGCCGCAAGGGAGGACATCGTCTCCACCCTGGGCCTTTTGACCACCCCGCGAGGCCGCCCGAGCCTGAACCGAGCCGAGTCGCTGTACCTCCTTTCGTGTGCGGCGTGCCATGGCGCCGACGGTCTGGGACAAACCGAGGTCGCCGCGGCGCTCGAACCTCGGCCGACGAGTTTCAAGAACCAGGACCGGCGGGCCGCGTTGTCGCCCTATCGGGTGTTCAACGCCCTCACCCTGGGCGTCCCCGGCACCGCGATGCCGGCCTTCGACGGCCTGTCCCCGGCGGAACGATGGGACCTGGCTTTCTTTGTTCTGCGCGTCGCGCATGAAGGAGAGCTCGCCCTGGGTCCGGTGTCGATGACTCTCGCCGATCTCTCCGTTCGGTCGGACGGAGATGTCCTCGAGTCACTAACCGCCGACGGACATCCTTCGCCCGAACAGGGACTGGCGTTTGCCCGGCGTGAGGCCGCCTTCGCGGAAGCGCCACTGGGCCTTGGCATCGAACAAATCCGGGCCATGGTGCGGACGGCAGCGGGCCTGGGCGTCGCCGGGCGAACCAGGGAGGCCGACCGAGTGATCCTCGACGCGTACCTCCAGGGCTTCGAACCCCTCGAGGCCCAGATCAGCGCGAGAGATCCGAACCGAACGCAATCGGTCGAGATTGCCTTTCGTGACTTTCGGGCCGCCCTGGTCAACCAGAATCCCGCCAACATCCAGAAAGAAGCGCTGGTCCTCGACGAATTGATCTCGCGATCGGGAAGTCAGAACGGGACCACGATTCCCTTCGTGGCGGCGTTCATCATCTACTTCCGCGAAGGCATCGAAGCCGCGCTCCTCGTGGGAGCGCTCTTGGGCGGGGTGAGAAAACTCGGACGACGGGATGCGATAAGGGCCATCCACCTGGGATGGGCGGGCGCCCTGCTCGCGGGCGGGCTGAGCTGGTTCCTCTTCTCGAGACTTATCGCCATAGCACCGGCCCAACGCGAACTGATCGAGGCGGTCATTGGCCTGCTCGCCGCCGTGATCCTGTTCAGCGTCAGCTGCTGGATGATCTCCAAGGCCGAATCGCGAAAGTGGATGGCCTTTCTCAAGGATCAGCTGAACCGCGGTCTGAGCTCGGGCCGGGTCTGGTCCTTCGCGGGCGTGGCGTTTCTCGCGGTCTATCGAGAGTGCGCGGAAACCATCCTATTCACCGAAGCCCTTCTGATCGAAGCGGTAGGGAACGCCTGGCCGGTGGTTGCCGGTGCGGCGAGTGGCCTCACTTGCGTGGTCCTGATCGCCATCGCGGTCCAGAATGCCTTCCGGCTCCTCCCTATGCCGGTCTTCTTCGGAGTCTCAGGGTTTCTGTTGAGCCTCCTCGCCATAGCGTTTGCGGGTTCGAGCGTCTCCGCCTTCGTGGCCGCGGGTTACGTGCAGCCCCACCCCATTCCCTTTCCCAGCATCCCCATGCTGGGTATCCACCCTGATCTTTCCAGCCTCGCCGTTCAATCAGCGCTCGTCCTGCTCCTGACCGGAACTGGCTTGAAGACCTACATGGATTCGCGAGTGCCCGACAAGGCGTAGAGGTCTCGAAAAGTCGACGCGCGAAAGGCGCAGGAATTAAGATCAGCCCATGAGCAAGCTCGAACCGTTGGGCATCAAACGCCTCGAATCTGTCCACTACTACGTCCATGACCTGGAGCGCTCCCGGCGCTTCTACGTCGACATGATGGATTTTGCCGAGATCGGCGTCAGCTCCGGGGAGCTCACGAAACGCGGTCATCAAAAATCGGTCGCTTTCATGGCCGCCAACTGCGTGGTGGTCTGCATCGCCCCCGACGGCGAAGAGGGCCGGGCCGCGCGGTTTCTCAAGAAGCACCCGGACGGCGTGGGCACCCTCAACTTCGAGGTCGACAACGTCCAGACCACGTTTCGTCTTCTTGAAGAGCGTGGCGGCACACCCATTCAGGACATCGAGCGCGCGACCGATGAGTCGGGCGGGACGCTTTCGTGGTTCTCCATCACCACCCCCTTCGGCGACACCACCTTCCGGTTCGTCGAGCGCAAGGGATATCAAGCGCTCTTCCCCGGCTTCGAAGTTCATCAAACGCCCCAGGGCGGGAACAACCGCCTCGGGTTCCAGGGCTTCGACCACACCACTTCGAATTTTCAGACCATGATGCCGGCCCTGCTCTGGATGGAACACGTCATGGGCTTCGAGCGATTCTGGGGCGTCGAGTTTCACACCACCGACGTGGGAAAAGAAGACAAGAGCCACGGCTCCGGTCTTCGATCCGTGGTGATGTGGGACCCCCACTCCGGGGTGAAGTTCGCCAACAACGAGCCCTGGCGGCCGTTCTTCAAGGCTTCGCAGATCAATATCTTCAACGAGGAACTGCGCGGCGACGGCGTTCAGCATCTGGCCATTTCCGCGAAGGACATCATCTCCTGCGTGCGAGGACTGCGTGAGCGCAGGGTGGAGTTCATGCCCACGCCAAAGACCTACTACGACATGCTGCCGAATCGGCTGAAACAACTCTCCGTCGGCTCCATCGACGAGGATCTGAACGTCCTGCGCGACCTGGAGATTCTGGTGGACGGGGACGGACCGAACTCCTACCTCCTCCAGATCTTCCTGCGTGAAGCGGCGGGCCTGTACAAGGAACCGAACGCGGGACCATTCTTCTTCGAGATCATCCAGCGCAAGGGGGACGAGGGCTTCGGAGCCGGCAACTTCCGTGCGCTGTTCGAATCCATCGAGCGCATGCAGATGGCCTGAAGGTTCAGACGAACCCGCGAAAGGGCTGCCAGCTGGAAGGCCTGGCGCTTTTCGGGTCCCGCATCACCACCAGGTGGTCGTGATGCGCATGGTCAGAGCGCCGAAGTCAGTAACAGCAGGATCGCCACCAACGCGGGCCTGGGTGTTGGTCGTGGAGACATCGCAACCACGAAGGGTAACATCCGCCGTCCCATGAACGAGAGCAGTGGTCATCTGGGTGTGCGTTCCGGGATCGGCCTGGTGGTGTCGAATATGGTGGGCGCTGGCGTGTTCATCAGCGCCGGCTTCATGGCCCAGGATCTCTCCCCCGGCCTGATCCTTCTGTCCTGGACTCTCGGCGCCATCATCGCTCTCTCCGGCGCTCGCGCCTATGCGACGGTGGCGACCTGGGTGCCTCGTTCCGGCGGCGAATATCGCTACCTCTCCGATCTGATGCACCCGGCCCTCGGCTGTCTCGCGGGCTGGGGTTCCCTCCTCGTGGGTTTTTCCGCTCCGATCGCGGTGGACGCGCTCGCGGCCGGCGAGTTCGCCAAAACCCTCGGCCTTCCCGTCCCTGCACCCGTCTTCGGCAGCGCGGTGATCGTGTCCCTTGGGGTCATTCACGCCATGGGACGGCGCGTCTCCAAACGCGGCCACAATCTGTTGTTCAGCGCCAACGCCCTGCTTTTGGTGGGGTTCGTCATCACCGGTCTCTTCTTCGGAAGCAATCGCTGGCCGACCTGGGTTCCCCCGGCGAGCGCAACCTCCGACTCATTTCCCTCGGAGGCCTTCGCGCGCGGGCTCTTCTTCATCGCCTTCGCCTTCGCGGGCTGGAATGCGGCGATCTACAACGCGTCCGAGTTTCGCGATGCGAAGCGAGATGTGCCCCGCGCCATGCTGATCGGCTGCAGCGCGGTGGCGATCCTGTATCTGGCCGTGAACTGGGTCTTCGTCGCGAATCTCACTCCGGACGACTTCAAGATCGTCTTCGCTTACGAGCAGAGCAAGGTCACGCTGGGTCACGTAATCCTGAGCCGCATCCTGGGACCCGTGGGCGGCTTCGTCATGTCCCTCCTGGTCCTGGTGGCCTTCGTGGCGGCGGCGAGTGCCATGACCATCGTTGGTCCGCGGGTTTACGCGGCCATGGCCGCGGATGGCTATCTTCCCGCCCTCCTGCGGACGGAGGAGGGCCAGACGCCGGTGAGAGCGATCATCCTTCAGTGCGTCGTGGCCCTCGCGATCCTGGCCACCCATACCCTTCAGCAGACTCTCGCCAACGTGGGTGCGATCCTCACTCTCTTCGCCGCCCTGGTTTCAGTTGCGATCTTCCGTCGCGCGCTCTCTCCGGAGGTCCGCCTGGAGAAGCCGGACCGGATCACTCTGGCCGCGGCGGGCGTACATGTGGTTTCCTCATCCTTCATGCTGTACTTCGGCTTGCGAGACTCCGCCAGTCTTCTGATTTGGTTGAGCATCGTGGGCCTGGCCGGCCTCGGTTTCTGGGCCCTGACCCGACCGAGAGCCTGAAGCCAATGAAGAACAGACCGCCGCCCAGCGGACCCCGCCCTACAGGTCGAGCGACCGCGTGTTCGTCTCCGCCATCGGCCACATGATGGCGAGGCCGACCACGCCGTACGCCATAATGTAGAAGGCGGGGGCGAGCGGTTGCTGCAGTGTCTCGATGAGCCAGGTCGAGACCATCGGCGCCGTCCCGCCCGCAAGGGCCAGAGTGATGCTGTACGCGAAACTCATCGAGGTGACCCGGGAGCGCAACGGGAAGATTTCGACAACCATGGCGCCTTGCAGGCCCAGGGCCATGCCGATCGGCACGGCGAGCATGATCTGGGCAAGGATGAACTGTCCAGGGGGACCGTAAAGCATCATCTGCTGGGCGAAGTAGATGATCGCCATGATGGCGCCGGTAAGCCCCATCATCAGGCGGCGCCGGCCCGTGCGGTCGGACAGCCATCCGCCGAGCGGCTTGGAGATCAGCACGACGACAAGGCTCAGGGTGTTGGCCAGAAGGAACTCCTCGCCGCTCGTCGCGGCCAGGCTCTTGCGCCGCTCCACCGCATAGGTGAACGTCAAGTAGTAGGCCGCGTTGGTCATGGCCACGATGCCGAAGGTCTGAAGTATCGGCAGCCGGTCGGCGATGAGCGAGGCCAGAAGGGGTGGGCGCACCTCGCGGGCCTTCAGGCCTGCGGCTGTTTCGGTGATACCCCGGCGCAGGAGATAGCCCACGATCATGAAGACTATGCTGCCCACGAACGGCACGCGCCAGCCCCAGACATCCACCTCGGCCGGCGTCAACAACAGGTTGATGAGCCAGGCGCAGCCCGACCCGAGGATGAAACCGATGGTCGTGCCGGCCGCGGTGGAGCTGCTGACCAGGCCGCGCATCAGCGGCGACGCCAGCTCCGTCGTGTACACCATAGATCCCGTGAACTCGCCGCCCAGGGAAAAACCCTGGATGATCCGCATCAACATCAGGAGAATCGGCGCCGCTATGCCGATCTGGTCGTAGGTCGGGAGCAGCCCGAGCACGAGCGTGGCGCCGCCCATCATCGCGATCGACAGGGTGAGGAGGGGCCGCCGGCCGATCCGGTCGCCCACACGGCCGAGCACGAGGCTGCCCGCAGGCCGGGCGAGGAAGCCAAGCGCGAAGACCGCGAAGACAAGGAACTGCTGGGCTGACGGATCGGACGCCGGGAAGAACTGGTGGCCGATGTTGCTCGCGAAGTAGCCATACACCGCAAAGTCGAACCACTCGAGGACATTGCCAATGAGGCCGGCCAGCGCGGTTCGCAGTGCGGACTGTTTGACGACCGGAGCTTCTGCCATTCAACCCCTTCGGGTTCGATCAGTGAGGTGGGTGAAGCGTCGCCGTCGGCGCTCGTTGAGTCGCGGCAACCGGACCGCGAGAGGCAAGTGTACGACGCCTAGCAGTCCGTGGTGAAAGTCCGCCGTTGCACCGAGACGAGCGATGCGCCCGTCTGGCAAGGCGCCGAGGAGCCTCCATATCCTGGAATATTGAGGCGACGAGCAACGCAGTCCAGGCGGGATGAAGCGTTCGTCGAATGCAGGCCGACTTTCACCACGGGCTGCTGGCCCGGACTATTCATGAGGAAATCTGCTGCGACGTCCGATACCGCGCCAATGGCGGGCGTCCCCCGAGGGGAGGCTGCGCGCTGCTCGCTCCTCGTCTTCTCACAGTATGTTTAATACTGTTGCGTCGCCCGTCACTGCGCTTGCCCGCCATTGACACGGTCTCGAAGCGCGGAGCCTGCCCTCGGGGCACGTCTCGCGACGATTCCTCATGAATAATCCGGGCTAGACAACAGCGCCGAAGAGCTTCCCAACCAGGGCGGTAACGGCCATCGCCAAGGCGCCCCAAAAGACCACTCGTACGGCCGCTTTGCCGACGGGAGCTCCGCCGGCGCGTGCGGCCAAAGCGCCGAGAGCCCCGAGAAAAAGGAGCGACGTGAAAGCCACCACCGGCTCCATCAGAGCCGCCGGGGCCAGGAGAGCGGAGAAAAGCGGAAGGGCGGCGCCGACGGCGAAGGTCACCGCCGAGGTGAACGCCGCCTGAACGGGGCGCGCCGTGCTGATCTTCGAAATGCCGAGTTCGTCACGGGCGTGGGCGCCCAGGGCGTCGTGGGCGGTGAGTTGTTGCGCCACCTCGGACGCGAGTTCGGGAGTCAGACCGCGGGACACATAGATCATGGCCAGCTCGAGATGTTCCGATTCGGGCTCGGTCAGAAGTTCGTGCCGTTCTCGGGCGAGGTCCGCCTCCTCGGTGTCGGACTGCGAGCTGACCGAGACGTATTCCCCCGCCGCCATCGACATCGCGCCCGCGGCCAAGCCGGCCAGACCCACGCTCAGCAACTGAGCGCGGTCGACGCTGGCTGCGGCCACGCCGACCAGGAGACTGGCGGTGGACACGATGCCGTCATTGGCGCCCAGCACGGCGGCGCGCAGCCAACCGACGCGTTCGGTGCGATGGATCTCAGGATGGGTGGTGCGGGGCATGGTTTCCTGCTGAGTGTAAAGCGGATCTGGAATAGCGCGGGCATGATCAGGCTCATACCCGGCAACCCTCATGCATGCTACGTTTGCCGCTTGGATCCCCTTATGAATTCGAACTGGAGCCGGCCCGAAACCGTGGCGGGCTTTTCGCGTTCACCCCCAAACGAGACCCTATTGCGCTTCGTCGAAAGCGAGCGGCAACGACGCCCTTTGACCCGGGTTCTCGACATCGGTTGCGGAGCCGGACGAAACGCCGTCCCCCTGGCCGAACTGGGCCTGGAGGTGGTTGGGACGGATCTGTCGTGGCCCATGCTCCTGGCCGCGACGTCTCGAACTCGAGCGATCGTGGCGCGGCCTCAATTCATCCTCGCCCCCATGGATACGCTGCCCGCCAGGGACCGGTCCTTCGACCTGGTCATTGCTCAGGGCATCTGGAATCTGGCCCGCTCCGGGGTTGAGTTCAGGCGGGCGGTGCGTGAGGCGGCCCGGGTTTCCAGACCAGGAGCCGCGCTATTCGTATTCACATTTTCACGACACACCCTGCCGGAGGAAGCCGAGCCGATTGCAGGCGAGACGTTCGTGTTCACCCAGTTCTCCGGGGAGCCGCAGACTTTCCTCGAAGAGGGCGAACTGATCGCAGAACTGGCCGCGGCGGGCTTCGTACCTGATGCTTCCGTTCCGCTCATCGAGCACAATCGCCCCCTCAAGCCCAATCTCCAGAGGATGGGCGGGCCGGTGATCTACGAGGGGTCCTTCCGCCGCGCCCCTTGAGGCCGACCGCTCCCGGGTCGGACCAGAATCAAGGGGCTCGCCTTCGGTCAGTCCGTCCTCGTCCGCACCACTCAAGGCGCCTACGTCGCCGGCGTGACCGCCACCCCGTCCACTCACCTGAGGTCCACCCGGCCCGCTGGAGCCGACGACGCCCCTCGATCGATCGACGATCTTTTTGTGGACGTCGGGGCTTCTTCTCGCGACGAGGTCGCGGCGCGCGGTATCCGCATGCTGGACGCCGTGACCCTGCGGGAACGAGCGACCAGGCTCTCGGGTTCTGAGATCTCGGGCAGCGCGGTGTCGGCCCGAGCGGGCGCTCTCGCCCTTGTCGAAGTCGTGACTCGCCTGGGCCGCGCACGACCGCAGGGCTCGATCACCATCGCCTGGACCGCGCAATCGTTTTTCGGTCAACGCGGATTGCTCCTTTTGATCGACACTGAAACGCCCGACCGCGTGATCACGTTCACCGGCTCTCTTCCCCCGGCCCGAGACAGGAACGGTTCAAGTGGAGAGGTCGGGGCCGGACCCATGACCCGCGACGATGATTCCTTTCTGGCCGCGGCGGCGACTCGCGCCGGCGTGAGGATCCAGGGTCGCGCATCCGAGGACCTGGCCCTCCAGGGCGGGCGGGGCATCGTCTCTCACTTGATCGCCATTCCGTCTCGATACGCGCAGACGCCCGTCGAGACCGTGGAGGTGGGCGACGTCGAGGCCGCCTCTCGACTGGTCGCGGGCGCCCTCGGCCTCGGCGCGCTGAACGCCGCGAGCGCGATCGCTCCGGCGCCCCAACCTCCGGCGATCACCTTCGCCGAGAAGGACCTGCAGATCCTGGCCAGCCTCGTTCGCACTTATGGCGTGTCGACGCACGAAGAGCCAGTGCGGGCCCAGGTGCTCCGCCACCTGCCTTCCTGGGCCAAGCCCGAAGTGGACAGCAAGGGCAACGTGATCGTCCGTTTCGGAGAGGGGGGCAAGCCGCTGGTCTTCATCGCCCACACCGACGAAGTGGGTTTTGAGATCGCCATCAACGATGACGGGACCGCGGCCGTCCGTACTCGCGGGGGGATGTACCTCTCTCTCTATGAGGCCCATGCGGTGCTGGTGCACTCCTCAAAGGGCTCCCTTCCCGCGCTGCTGGCTCCACGCCGAAACTATGCGACCGCCACCGCGCTCGAGCCGGACCTTTCCGCCATCGTTCTCGACACCGGAGCCAGGACCCGGTCGGAGGCCGAGGCCTATGGCTTTGCCGTGGGTCAGTCCATCACGCAACCCAAGGACCTCTCGCCACTGGGCGATCATCGCGCCGCGGCCCGATCCATGGATGATCGGAATGGATCCACCGCTTTGCTGCTCGCTCTGTCCCGGCTTGATCCCTTCGCCGTGAAGAACCGCGTCACCTTCGTCTGGTCGGTTGAAGAGGAGACCGGTCTGTCGGGAGCCGCCTTCCTGGCCGAGACGGAGAGGGCGCACACCGTCTTCGCGGTGGACACCTTCGTCTCGTCGGACACGCCCGTCGATTCGCGCCGCCTCGCCTATGCGCCCCTGGGCGCGGGCGCGGTCCTGCGGGGTCTCGACAATCGCACTCTGGTTCCGGCGGAGGTCATCGACCGAATCACCGGTCTCGCGCGCGAGAACAAGATCCCGCTCCAGATCGGCGTCACCGGCGGCGGCACCGACGCCTCCCC
>JAENWE010000330.1 GCA_016650185.1 Vicinamibacteria bacterium
AACTATGAAGAAATCCGCGATGTGCGTCCTGTGCTGTCTCGGCCTCTTCGGCGGAGCCAGGGCGCCTTTCGCCCAGACCGTCCGGCCCAAGACGCACCGATTGGAAGCCACACCGGATACCGTCGCCTACGGCTATTACTGGTCCGAGGCGAGGCCCGCGCTGCACATCGCCTCGGGCGACATCATCGATGTGGACACCCTGCTCACCAACAGCCCCACCGGCCTCGCCCGGGCGGGAGTGGCCGACGGCCGGATCCAGGCGTCGTTGAAGGCCATCGTCTCCGAAGTCACGGGTGACCGGCGCGGCCCCGGCGGCCACATCCTCACCGGGCCGGTCTACGTAGAGGGCGCCGAGCCGGGCGACACTCTCGAAGTGAAGATCCTCTCCATCGATCTGCTTCTCGACTACGGCTACAACGGTTGCAGTGGCTTCGTGCCGGAAAACTGCGAGAAGGGTATTCCTGCGAAAATCATCGCGCTCGACCGCAAGAAGATGACCGCGGAGTTCGCGCCCGGGATCGTGATCCCGATGCGGCCCTTCTTCGGCAGCATGGGGGTGGCGCCATCGCCCGAGCTCGGACGCGTGAGCAGCAATCCGCCCGGACGCCACGCGGGCAATCTGGACAATAAGGAGCTGGTTGCGGGCAGCACTCTGTTCATTCCGGTTTTCGTTGCCGGCGCTCTGTTCGAAATCGGCGATGGCCACGCTGCCCAGGGCGACGGCGAGGTGGATCAAACCGCGATCGAAACCTCGCTGCGCGGAAGGCTTCAGCTGACCGTGCGAAAGGATCTCAAGCTCGTGTGGCCGCGCGCCGAGACCAGGACCGACTACATCACCATGGCCACGGACCCGGACCTCGGCCGAGCCACGAGTCTCGCCATCCAGGAGATGGTGGATTTTCTGTCGGCAAGCCGGAAGCTCACGAAACACGAGGCCTATCAGCTGACCAGCATCGCGGGCAACGTGGCCATCACTCAGCTCGTCGACAAGCCCAACCTGGGCGTCCACGTGAAGATTCCCAAGAGCATTTTCAAGCGGTAACCGGGAATGAATCCACTCGGGCGCGCCGCGGCCTTGGCCGCGCTCCTTATCGTCCCCAGCGCGATTTCCGCGCAGACGAACCGGATCGACACGGTGACTCCGCTGGCGCCTGAGCTTGCGGCCTATGGGCCGCACGCCATCGGGGCCCGCACGATCGAGGTCACAGACAAGAACCGTCCCGACATTCTCCACACGAAGGAAGGCGAGCCCACCGTGCGCTACGACCGCACCCTCCGGCTGGGCGTCTGGTATCCGGCGATCCTCGCGCCGGGCCAAGCCCCCTCCGGCGAGTATTCAGGCGTGATTACGCGCGACCCCTCGGTTGTGGTGACGCTCCGCGGGCGCGCCGTAGACGGCGCGGCGCCCGAACCCCTTGCGGGCGGCTTTCCCCTCGTCATCGTCTCCCATGGCTACCCGGGCGACCGGTATCTCCTCAGCCACCTTTGCGAAAACCTGGCCAGCAAGGGCTACGTGGTGGCGGCGATCGAGCATAAGGACAGCACCTACGACGACCAGCAGGCGTTCGCCAGCACGCTGTACAACCGTCCCTTCGATCAGCTGTTCGTCCTGAACGAGATGGACCGCTTGAGCCGCCCGAATTCGGGGAGCTTCCTTGGCGGTCTGGTCGACGCATCCCGCACCGGCCTCGTCGGCTATTCGATGGGCGGCTATGGACTCGTGAACGTGATCGGCGGCGGATATCGGCCCGGGGTGGAGACTCTGCCCGTCGCCCCGCCGAACCGGCTCCTCGCCGAGCGCGTAGCCACAAATCTCGAGTTTCAGAAATCTCAGCATCCGCGAATCAAAGCGGCCATCTCCATTGCCCCTTGGGGCATGCAGCAAGGCGTCTGGGACGCAGAAGGCCTCAAGGGTATCCGAACACCCGTGCTCTTCGTGGCCGGAAGCGCGGATGACGTTTCAGGGTACGAGAAGGGAACGCGAGCGATCTTCAACGCCGTCGTGAACGCCGACCGGTATCTCCTGACTTTCGTGGGCGCCAACCACAATGCTGGAGCCCCGATCCCGGCGCCCTACGAGACCTATGTGGCCCAGGGCGACCGACCCGCCGGCTTCACGCACTACGCGGATGCGGTCTGGGA